>NZ_JANLOH010000093.1:0-710 GCF_025466155.1 Pseudomonas sp. 13B_2.1_Bac1
GCTATAGCCTAGTTCACCCGCGTCGCTGCTTTCGCTGAGCAGCTGACCGAGGGCGTCATAGCGGGATTTCAGTTGCTGCTGCTCGCCGTTGTGAGTTTTAAAAGTGATCGCCAGCAGATTGTCAGCAGCATCGTAGGCATAGTCGGTGATGCCATCGTCAGTGGTTTTGCGTAGCAGCCGGCCCACCGCATCGCGGGCGAAGCGATGCTTGATCGGGTCGTCTGATTCAAGGGGCGGTGGGCCGTCCTCGTAAGTGTTACGCGGTTCCGGCGCGGGCGTGGGATGGGCGTCGGTCCCAGTAACATCGTCCACGGCGTTGTAGTGATAGACGCGGTAGCTGCCGTCCAGGTCGACCTGGGCGGACAACCGATCCAGCACATCCCACTCAAATCGGTAGGCCTCGCCGTTCTCATTGCTCAGCTGTTGCAGGCGCCCATAGGCGTCATAGCTGAAGCGCACCTTATGCCCCAGCGCATCAATACGCTGCTGGATCCGTCCGCTCGGATCGTAGCGGTACTGGGTACGCAGGTTGGCCGGGTCGATGTAGTCAGTGAGCTGGCCGGCGAGGTTCCTCCGGTAGCGATCAATACGTCCGTCCGGGCGTTCGCTTTCGATCAGTTGACCACGCAGGTCGTAACGATACTGCGTGGTTTCACCACGGGCATTGGTGCTGGCGCACAGATAGCCACGTTCGTCATAGCGGTAGTGGT
>NZ_JANLOH010000030.1:0-679 GCF_025466155.1 Pseudomonas sp. 13B_2.1_Bac1
GTCCTGCGAGTGGTCGGCGCGGGTCAGGCGGGCGAGGGGGTCGTAGTGGTAGTGGTGTTCGCCTTTGCGGGTGTCGAGCAGGCGGGTGAGGTTGCCGGATTTGTCGTAGTCGTACTGGCGTTGGTAAAGGGTGTGCTGCTGTTGACTGACGGCATGGGCGTGCAGGCGCTGCTGGTCGTCGTAGTGGTAGTGGCTGATCAACTGGCCTTGTTGGCGTTGGTGTTCCTGGCCAGCTTTGAATAGGTGAGCAGTAAGGACTTCACCGTTGAGTTCGACGGTGGACAGGTGGCCGCCCTTGGCGTGATTGAACACCACGCGATTGTTATCGGGCAGACGCAGGTATTGCAGCTGCCCGCAGGCATCGTAGCCGTAGCGCAAGGTGCCCCAGCCTTGGTGTTCGGCGGTGAGGCGGTTTTGCGCGTCGTATTCGTAGGCGAGCGCCCAGTGGCCGTCGTCGACGCTGAGGAGGTTGCCTTGGCGGTCGTAGGCATAATCGACGACGCTGGCATCGGGAAGTACTTTTCTTACGAGACGGCCAGCATGATCTCGCTCATAACGGGTAACCAGCTGACTGCCGTCATCGCCGTGCTCGGTTTTTTCCTGCAGGTTGCCGTTGAGGTCGTAGGCATAAGCCGTACGTTGGCCGTCAAAGCCGACTTCCTGCTGGATCAGGCCATTA
>NZ_JANLOH010000004.1:0-678 GCF_025466155.1 Pseudomonas sp. 13B_2.1_Bac1
TCCTGCGAGTGGTCGGCGCGGGTCAGGCGGGCGAGGGGATCGTAGTGGTAGTGGTGTTCGCCTTTGCGGGTGTCGAGCAGGCGGGTGAGGTTGCCGGATTTGTCGTAGTCGTATTGGCGTTGGTAAAGGGTGTGCTGCTGTTGACTGACGGCATGGGCGTGCAGGCGCTGCTGGTCGTCGTAGTGGTAGTGGCTGATTAACTGGCCTTGTTGGCGTTGGTGTTCCTGGCCGGCTTTGAATAGGTGAGCAGTAAGGGCTTCACCGTTCAGTTCGACGGTGGACAGGTGGCCGCCCTTGGCGTGATTGAACACCACGCGATTGTTGTCGGGCAGACGCAGGTATTGCAGCTGGCCGCAGGCATCGTAGCCATAACGCAAGGTGCCCCAGCCCTGGTGTTCGGCGGTGAGGCGGTTTTGCGCATCGTATTCGTAGGCGAGCGCCCAGTGGCCATCGTCGACGCTAAGGAGGTTGCCTTGGCGGTCGTAGGCATAGTCGACAGCGTTGCCATCGGGCAGGGTTTTTCTTACGAGCCTCCCAGCGTGATCTCGCTCATAACGGGTAACCAGCTGACTACCATCGTCGCCGTGCTCGGTTTTTTCCTGCAGGTTGCCGTTGAGGTCGTAGGCATAAGCCGTCCGTTGGCCGTCAAAGCCGACTTCCTGCTGGATCAGGCCATTG
>NZ_JANLOH010000067.1:0-594 GCF_025466155.1 Pseudomonas sp. 13B_2.1_Bac1
GATCAAGATCAAGATCAAAAGCAAAAGCAACAGCACGGCGGCCTGACAGCCGGCCTGAGTGGTTAGATCAAAAGCAGAAACCTGTAGGAGCCGGCTCCCACAGGGGATCGGCGGTGTTAGCCTCGATACTGGCCTGCCGCAAGCAGCCTTGAATCACCCCCCATAATCCGCCGCCCAAAGGATCAAATGTGGGAGCCGTCGAGCCCCAGCGAGGCCGCGAAGGCGGCGGCATTGCCAATGAATTTAGTGCCTGACACACCGCTTTCGCGGCCTCGCCGGGGCTCGACGGCTCCCACAAGGGATCGGCAGTGTCGACCTCGATACCGGCCTGGCGTAAACAAACACAACCCACGATGCGAAGCGAGCCGCTTTTGATCTTGATCTAGGCGCCCCATTAAACACGCTGGCCGAACGCAGGCTTGAATCCGTGGCTAACCCGGCAGGACGCCGGGTTAGCCGCACTGGGCCAAGGATGGCCCATTGCGGCGGCCCACGGATTCAAGCCGGAGTGAGGGCACACCGAGCCTAGGCGAGGTGCCGAGTGTTGGGGCAAGAGCGTTTTGGTTACTTTTGCGCTGTTCAAAAGTGACCCGC
>NZ_JANLOH010000044.1:0-480 GCF_025466155.1 Pseudomonas sp. 13B_2.1_Bac1
TTGTCGGGAAACCAGACCCCGGTCAGTTGTCCCTGCTTGTCGTAGCTGTAGTCCGTTACGTGACCATCAGGATCGGTCTTACGAACGATATCGCCCTGGTCATTACGCTCATATTTCCAGGCGGCCTCACCACGCCTTACAACCCGTACGAACCCATTATCATGCTCGTAGGAGGTCGGCTCATCGTCCCCCGGAAACACCGCCACCAAGCGTCCGGCGTCGTCGTATTGATACGCCGTCACCGCCCCCAGCGGATCCTGCTCGACCGTCAGCCGGCCTTTTTCGTCGTAGGATCTGAAATGCTCGGCACCATCCGGATCAATGCGCTGCACCAGTCGCGCACGTTGGTCGTGCACGTAGACTTCCTGGCTGCCATCAGCGTTAAACACCGTGACCTGCCCGTGGTCATCCCAGGCATAACGCGTATCCATCTGCGAAAAGCTCGCCCAGTGGCGGACACACCTGGCGGCCTTGCCAGCC
>NZ_JANLOH010000105.1:0-383 GCF_025466155.1 Pseudomonas sp. 13B_2.1_Bac1
GGCTGGCTGCGCAGCGAGTGGGACGCCACGTTTGCACCGCTGTGGGCGAACTACTCCGAGGCCAATTTCCTCAAGCGCTACCTGATGCTGCACCGAGCCTACGCCCGGGGATTTGGCAATGCGCTGTATGAACTCTGGGACTCCCTCAAGCAGCTGCTTCAGTGGCTTATGAACCCGCTTGCCAATGCCGAGAAGCTGCTGCATTACCTGTCCCGCGCCGAACTCGAAAAGCTCCTGAACGTCAGCGCCGAAATCCTCGCAAAAGGCATTTTGGTACTCAGCGATGAGCCGCTGCTGTTCATTTACTTGTCGGTATTGGTCAGTTGGATGCGGATGATGCCGCCGCCGTACATGAACGAATTGCTCGGGGAAATCAGCGCCGA
>NZ_JANLOH010000021.1:0-353 GCF_025466155.1 Pseudomonas sp. 13B_2.1_Bac1
ACTACACCTACGACGCCAGCGAACGCCTGCGCGACCACCGCCAAAGCAATCCGCACAACCCCGAGCTGCACCGAGAAACGTACAACTACGACGCCGCCGCCAACCTGCTGCCCACTGGCCGCATGGGGGGCTACATCAAGCACAACCGCGTGCATCTCTTCGAAGACAAACGCTACCGCTATGACCGCTTCGGCCGCCTGAGCGAAAAACGCATCGGCAGCCATACCGTGCAACGCTTTCGCTACGACGCCGAACAGCGGCTGATCTGTGTGGAGCAGGATCAGGGTTGGCAACGTTTGCGAAGCGAGTACAGCTACGACCCGCTCGGAAGACGCATCGGCAAACGGGTGTAT
>NZ_JANLOH010000071.1:0-320 GCF_025466155.1 Pseudomonas sp. 13B_2.1_Bac1
CCGTCGATGCAGGGTTTATTACGCAGCGGGGCTTTCCAGTCGGAGGTCCAGCGGATGGCGCTGGCTTTCAACGTGTAAGACGTACCGAGGCCGCTACCAAAGGATTCTTCCTGCAAACTGGTGTGCTGCTTGCCTTCGTGCTTGATGGCGATGGTGCGCCAGCGATCATTGAAGTCCTCACGCGGATGCTCGTTCAGGTCGAAGGCCAATCCCGGTTGCAGGCGTTCATCGTCGCCCTCCAGATGCGCCAGCTTGGCGTCGTTGCGCAGCGCGGCCAGGCGCGTCTTGGTGAAGGGCTTGCCAGCGACATCGCGTTTGTA
>NZ_JANLOH010000064.1:0-295 GCF_025466155.1 Pseudomonas sp. 13B_2.1_Bac1
AGCCGTCCGTTGCGTCTTGCCGCGAACCGCCGGCACCGGGTTGGAAACCAGCTGATCCCCAGCCTTCAACGGCACATCCGGAATCACCTTGATCGGCGTCGCCGCGCTTCCCAGCAACAACGGTTTGGCCGCTTCGACATGGCCCTGCACACGAGATTTCCCAAATTGCCTGGCCAGCTGTTTGAACCACTGGCGCGCACGACGAGACTTGATGCCGTCCAGGACCTTGGCGCTCATGCCTATCGCTACGCCCATCGCACCGGTGGCGAGGGCCAGCAGCAGGTTGATCAGCACC
>NZ_JANLOH010000014.1:0-286 GCF_025466155.1 Pseudomonas sp. 13B_2.1_Bac1
AAACACCGCCACCAAGCGTCCGGCATCGTCGTACTGGTACGCCGTCACCGCCCCCAGCGGATCCTGCTCGACCGTCAGCCGGCCTTTTTCGTCGTAGGATCTGAAATGCTTGGCACCATCCGGATCAATGCGCTGCACCAGCCGCGCACGCTGGTCGTGCACGTAGACTTCCTGGCTACCATCAGCGTTAAACACCGTGACCTGCCCGTGGTCATCCCAGGCATAACGCGTGTCCATCTGCGAAAAGCTTGCCCAGTGGCGGACACACCGCGCGGCCTTGCCAGCG
>NZ_JANLOH010000018.1:0-160004 GCF_025466155.1 Pseudomonas sp. 13B_2.1_Bac1
GGGGGGGGGGGGGGGGCGGGGGGGCGGCCCCCCCCCCCCCCCCCCCCCGCGGGCCCCCCCCCCCCCCCCCCCCCCCCCGCTCCCACATTGACGGGGTTATCAATTCATAACAGTTAGCCGAAGGTGAAGGCGTAGGCCGACACGTGCGGGTCGAGAAATTCGATGGTGAACGTGCGGTCCTTGACGGCGCCGGGTTGGCGCACCAATTGGTACAGGCGTTGCTCGGTGACGGTGCCGCTGCCATCCGGGGCGATGTCGGTGCCGTGGGCATCGCCAGGTGCCTGGCCGTCGATGCTGACCTTGAAGCGCACTGGCTTGCCATCGGCGCCCGGGCCGAGCACCAGGTGCAGGTCGCGGGCATGGAAGCGGTAGACAATCCGCCCATTCGCCTGGTCGAGGGTGGCTTGCTGGCCGCCGACATTCCAGTGGCCTTCCAGGGTCCAGTTGTTCAGGGCCAGGTTGCCGGCCGCCGCCGGGTAGTTCGCCACCTGGTTGGTGGCCAGGGTGCCGGTGGTGACAAAGTTTTCGGCGCGCTGGAAGCCCAGGTAGGTTTCCGGCGACTGCACCTCGTTCATGTCCGGCGCCTGTTGCACGCCCTTGGCGTCGGCCTCGATCAGGCCACTGGCGACGTTCTGTGCGCCGGCCTCACGCAGCAACTGCTGGATCACTCGCTCCGACTCGGCATAGTCGCCTTCGCCGAAATGGTGATAGCGAATCTGGCCCTTGGCATCGGCAAAGTAATGCGCCGGCCAGTACTGGTTGTTGAAGGCGCGCCAGACCTTGTAGTTGTTGTCGATGGCCACCGGGTAGGTGATCCCCAGGTCCTTCATCGCCTGGGTGACATTGTTCACGTCGCGCTCAAAGGCAAACTCCGGCGCATGCACGCCAATCACCACCAGGCCCTGGTCGTGGTACTTCTCGGCCCAGGCTTTGACATACGGCAGGCTGCGCAGGCAGTTGATGCAGGAGTAGGTCCAGAAATCCACCAGCACCACCTTGCCCTTGAGCCCTTCGGCGGTCAGCGGTGGGCTGTTGAGCCACTGCACGGCGCCGTCCAGCGAAGGCAGCGCACCTTCGATCGGCAATGTGTCGCTGTGGTTGGCGGCGGCCATCATTGCGCCCCCAGCCATCATCGCCCCGCCCTTCTGCTCAGGCTTGGCGCTCAGCGTGTTCACCAGACTTTGCTCCAGGCCACCGGTGGACGCGGTCGACAGCCGCGCCAGCACGCCGGTGTCGAGGCCCAGCGCGATGGCCGTGACGCCGGCCAGCATCAAGGCACCCAGGCCACGGCGCAGCCATTCGCCGGCACCGAGCGAGCGCTTCATGAAGCCGAAGACTTTACCGCCGACCAGTAGCGCCAAAGCCAGGGAGGTGGCAGCACCGGCGGCGTAGGCCAGCAAGAGCAAGGTAGTACCGATGCTGGCGCCCTGCAGCGCGGCGCCGGTCAATACCAACCCGAGGATTGGCCCGGCGCAGGGTGCCCAGAGCAGGCCGGTGGCCACGCCGATCAGGAACGAGGCGCCCGGACGCGGCCTGGCATCGGCCCCGGCGGCTTCCGACAGGCGACTGCCGGCCGCCACCAACGGACGCGTCAGGCGCTCGGACAGTTGCGGCAACAGGAGCGTGAGTCCGAACAGGGCCACGCACAGCAACGCGAGCCAGCGCCCGTACTGATTGACTTGCACCACCCAGCCGCCGCCCACCGCCGCCAGCGAGGCGACCAGGGCGAACGTCACCGCCATCCCCGCTAACAGCGGCAAGCCACTGCGCAAAAACGGCTGCCCGGTGCGAGCGAAGACAAAAGGCAGAACAGGCAGGATGCACGGGCTGACGATTGTCAGCACGCCGCCCAGATACGCGAGAACCAGAAGCCACATGGGATCTTCCCTTAGACAGATAAGTAAACATCGGCTTAAGCCGCAGTGAAGGTCATGGCGGCACCATTCATGCAATAGCGCAAGCCGGTGGGGGGCGGGCCGTCATCGAACACGTGCCCCTGATGGCCGCCACACCGGCGGCAGTGAATTTCCTTGCGCACCACGCCGTAGGAGGTGTCGGTGTGACTGGCCACGGCGTTGTCGAGCGGTTGCCAGAAACTCGGCCAGCCGGTGTGGCTGTTGAACTTGGTTGCCGAGGAGAAGAGTGGCAGCGCACACCCGGCACAGGCGAAGGTGCCCGCACGGTGCTCGTCGTTGAGGGCGCTGGTGTAGGGGCGTTCGGTGCCCTCCTCGCGCAGGACGTTGTATTGCTCGGCGGTCAACAGCCTGCGCCATTCGGCGTCGGTGTGGTTGACCTCGAACGTCTCGGCGGCCTCGGCTGCGGTGACCAGGTTGATCTGTCTCAACAGGCCACCCGCCAGGACCGCGACACCCAGGCCGCCACCGGCCAGCAGAATTTGTCGACGTGAATACATGCTGTTCTCCTCGATCCATACCGTCCATTGGGCGACGATTACCCTGTAGTGCGCGGGCTTGTGTGGTAGCCAGGTTTCTGTGGTGGGCAGGTCTCTGTGGTAAGCAGGCTCTGTAGTAAGGGGGCTTCTGTGGCGAGCGGGCTTGCCCCGCGTTGGACTGCGCAGCGGCCCCAAAAAAACGGGAGCGCTACGCACTCCAACGCGGGGCAAGCCCGCTCGCCACAACCACAACCACTGCCAGAATCACTGCCACAACCATAATCCCTGTCACTGCCACTGCCAGCCCCCCTGCCACAGCCAAAACCAGAACCACCACAACCCGCGCTCTTTCGATAAGCGGATGTTGGAGGATTTACGGTCGCGGAATCCTCACGCAGAGTTAAACAATTCGTGATAACTACACTGTTGCAAAAGCCGCACAATGCGCGAACGACAAGCGAAGGTTTCTCTTACATGGATCAGCCCAAACGTGTCCTGGTGGTCGAGGACGATGCGCATATTGCCGACCTGATCTGCCTGCACCTGCGCGATGAGCAGTTCGAGGTGGTGCACAGCGCCGACGGCGACGAAGGCCTGCGCCTGCTTGAGCAAGGCGGTTGGGACGCATTGATACTCGACCTGATGCTGCCCGGCGTCGACGGCCTGGAAATCTGCCGGCGCGCCCGCGCCATGACGCGCTACACGCCGATCATCATCACCAGCGCGCGCTCCAGCGAACTGCACCGCATCCTCGGCCTGGAGCTGGGCGCGGATGACTACCTGGCCAAACCGTTTTCGATGCCGGAGCTGGTCGCGCGGGTCAAGGCGCTGTTGCGCCGGGTCGATGCGATGGCACGCAACCTGAAGATGGACGCCGGCAGCCTCGACCTCGGCCAGTTGTTCATCAACCCGCTGACCCGTGACGCGACGCTGCAAGGCCAGCGCCTGGACCTCACTCCACGGGAATTCGACCTGCTGTATTTCTTCGCGCGCCAGCCCGGCAAGGTGTTCTCGCGCATGGACCTGCTCAACGCCGTGTGGGGCTACAGCCACGAAGGCTATGAACACACGGTGAATACCCATATCAACCGCCTGCGCGCCAAGGTCGAGGCCGACCCGGCCAATCCCGCGCGCATCCTCACGGTGTGGGGCCGTGGCTACAAGTTCGCCGAGAGCCCGCCATGAAGCTGACCCTGACCCAGCGCCTGTCGGTGGTGTTCGCCGTGCTGCTGGTGATCTGCAGTGGCACCTCGGCCTGGCTGCAAGTGCGCTCCAACCGCATGCACGAGCTGGAAGTGGTGCAAGGCCTGTCCCGTGACCTGGCCGCACATATCGCCCGTGACACGCAGTTGATGGACGCCGATGGCCTCAAGCCCGACGCCGTGCGCAACCTGTTCAGCCAGTTGATGCTGGTCAACCCGAGTGTCGAGGTGTACCTGCTCGACATCGACGGCCGTGTGGTCGGCAATGCCGCACCCAGCGGCCACCTGCTGCGCGACCAGGTTGACCTGGCACCGATCCGGCGCTTCCTCAGCGGCGCCATGCTGCCGATCCTTGGCGATGACCCGCGCAGCGTCGACGGGCGCAAGGTGTTCAGCGCCGCGCCGCTCAAGGCCAACGGCCAGCAAACCGGCTTCCTCTACGTGGTGCTGCTCGGCGAAGCCCATGATGTGTACGACGCCAAGGATGCCACGGGCATGGCGCTGAAGATCGCGCTGTGGTCCATCGGCCTGGTGGCCCTGTTGTGCCTGCTGGCGGGGCTCATCGCCTTCGCATGGATCACCCGGCCGTTGCGCCAGCTCACCGACAAGGTCGGTCAGTTCGATATCAACGGTGCGCCGAAAACCCAGGCATCGGCCACCCCGGAACTCGACAGTGGCGACGAAATCGCCGTGCTCGACCACGCTTTTGTGCAGATGGAAAACCGCCTGGGCGAACAATGGCGGGCCATCACCCATCAGGACCAGGAACGCCGGGAAATGGTCGCCAACATCTCCCATGACCTGCGCACGCCGCTGGCGTCCCTGCATGGCTACCTGGAAACCCTGACGCTCAAGGACGCCAGCCTGAGCCCCGAAGAGCGCCGGCGCTACCTCGGCATTGCCCTGGACCAGAGTCGCAAGGTCGGTGGCCTGGCCCAGTCGCTGCTGGAGTTGGTGCGCCTGGAACACGGCTTTGTGCAGCCAGTGATCGAAGGTTTCTCCCTGCCGGACCTGGTGCAGGACATCTTTCAGAAATTCGAACTCACCGCCGAGGCGCGCGCCATCACCCTGACTGCTACCCTACCCCCGCAGGTGCCCACCGTGCTGGCGGACCTGGGCCTGATCGAACGCGTGCTCACCAACCTGCTGGACAATGCCTTGCGCCATACACCGGTGAATGGCGAAGTCGAGGTGATCCTGTCGCCGGCCGCCGATGGCGTGGCGGTGACCGTCAGCGACAGTGGCCCGGGGATCGACGCCGAACTGCGTGAAGGCTTGTTCCTGCGCGCCTTCACCATCGGCGGCGCGCGGCGCGACGGTGGCCTGGGCCTGCGCATCGTGCACCGCATCCTGCAATTGCACGGGCGCAGCATTCGACTGGTCGACCGCCCAGGGCACGGCGCGACCTTTACGTTTTCGCTAGAAACCCGAGCATCAACGCGTTGACCCGCTGAGCTTGCTCGTTCTGGATCCAGTGACCGCAATTGGCCAGGACCTGCTGCTCGAGGTTCGGCACCGACTCCGGCATGCGCTTGAGGGTGTGGGCTTCAAACACGCCGACGGGGTCGCGGTCGCCGATCAGGAACAGCGTCGGTTGCAGCACCTGCCGGCCGGCCAGGAACTCGCTGCGTTGCCAGTTGCGCTCAAAGTTGCGGTACCAGTTCAGCGGGCCACGAAAGCCATGCTCGGCGAAGGTCTTCACGTAGACGTCCAGGTCCTCTCGTGAACACCACGCCGGTAGCGGACCAGGGGGCTGCGCACCGTCGAACAAGCTTGAGTCGGCGGACCGTTTCTGCAAAAACAAGTCTTCATCCTGCATGAACAAGCGCAGCGTACGTTCGATATCCGCGTCCAGCTCCTGCTCGGCGACGCCGGGTTGCTGGAAGTACACGATGTAGTTGAAGCGGTCGGCGTACAGCTCACGCAGGATTTCGATCACCGGCCGCCGCGCACGCCCGGCAAACGGCACCGACAACGTGACCAAGTGCGTTATGCGCTCGGGTTCGAGCAGTGCCAGGTGCCAGGCCACCACGGCGCCCCAGTCATGGCCGACCATCACCACCTGTGCATGGCCGAAGTGATCCATGGCCTGCTGGATATCGGCGCACAGCGTGAGCACGTCATAATCGGCAATCTCGGGCGGCGAACTTGATTGGCCGTACCCGCGCATTTGCGGGACAACCACCCGGAACCCAGCCGCCGCCAGCGCGGGGATCTGTTCGCGCCAGGAATGCCAGCATTCGGGAAAACCGTGGAGCAGCCAGATCGGCCGGCCCTGCTCCGGGCCGGCGATGTACACACTCAACTCAATCCCGTTGACCTGGATCCTGTCCTGCTCGATAGCGTTCATCACTGGCCTCCTTGTGTAGGTTTCGCTCGGCGCTTCAGCGCGACACAGGCGCGTGGAGTGGCGCCCAGGCAGAGTGATAGAGCCACAGGATTTGCACCAGCATCATTTGCGCCAAATGCGCGGTCATCAACGCCGCCCCAACGGCGGGCAGGCACATTCCCAGGCCAGGCGCTCGCGCGTGGCCAGCCGCTCAGGTTACCGTCGCCGGCGCCCACCAGCGCGGCAACAACTGGCGCACACGCGCTTCGCCGAAGCGGTCATCGATCAGCATCACCACGCCACGGTCATGCTGGCTGCGGATCACCCGGCCCGCGGCCTGCACGACTTTTTGAATGCCGGGGTACAGATAGGTGTAGTCGTAGCCGGCGCCGAAAATTGCGCCCATGCGCGTTTTCATGTGCTCATTGACCGGGTTCAATTGCGGCAAGCCCAGGGTGGCGATAAACGCGCCGATCAAGCGGGCGCCGGGCAAATCGATGCCCTCGCCGAATGCGCCGCCGAGCACGGCGAAGCCGATGCCCTGGCTGTGCTCGGTGAACTGGTCGAGAAACGCCTGGCGCTCGGCTTCGGCCATGCCGCGTGACTGCTGCCAGAGCGCAATGTGCGGGTGTCGCTCGGCCAGCCGCTGTGCGACCTGCTGCAGGTAATCGAAGCTTGAGAAAAACGCCAGGTAGTTGCCCGGTTGCTCTGCGAACTGCTGGGCGATCAGTTCGACGATGGGTTCCAGCGAGGCGTCGCGGTGCACAAACCGGGTCGAGATGGCATCGACGATGCGCACACGCAGCTGCTCGGCCTTGAACGGTGATTCGACGTCGATCCAGGCGGTGTCCGCCGGCAGGCCCAGCAAGTCGGCGTAGAAGTGGCGCGGGCTCAATGTCGCGGAAAACAGCACGCTGCTGCGCGCCGCCGTCAACCGGGGCCGGATGAATTCGGCGGGTACCACATTGCGCAGGCACAGGGTTGAACTGCTGCGCTTGCCACTGAACTGGCGCTTGCTGATATCGAAAATGAAGTGCTCGTTGAACAGCTCGGCGACCTTGGCAAATTGCAGCGCTTCGAAGTAGAAGGCTTGCAGGTCACCCGCCAGCGCCTCGGGATGGTCATTGAAATAGTCGCCCATGGCACTGGCGCACAGGCTCAGGGCCTGCAGGAGTTTTTCCGGGCGGGCGGCATAGGCCTGGTACGGCGCCAGTTGGTCCTTGTGCAGCGCATTCCATTCACGGTTCAGGCGCTGCAGGGGCTTTTTCAGGGGCTCGGGGGCGATATCGCGCAGGGTCTTGAGGCTGTATTGGTCGAGGCTTGCGCTGTACATCGAACGGGCACGCTCCACCAGGTTGTGGGCTTCATCCACCAGCACCGCCGCTCGCCATTGGTTGAGTTGGGCGAGGCCGAACAGCATGGCGCCAAAGTCGAAATAGTAGTTGTAGTCGGCGACGACCAGGTCGGCCCAGCGCGCCATCTCCTGGCTCAGGTAATACGGGCATACCTCATGGGCCAGGGCCACCTCGCGCAAGTTGCGCTGGTTCAACAGGCGCACCTTGGACGCGGCAGTACGCGCGGCGGGCAGTCGATCATAGAAACCCTTGGCCAGCGGGCAGGAATCACCATGGCAGGCTTTGTCCAGGTGTTCGCAGGCCTTGTCGCGCGCCACCAGCTCCAACACGCGCAATTGCAGGTCGGGGCTGCTGTCGAACAGCACCTGGGAGGCGTCGAGCGCGAGTTTGCGCCCCGGAGTCTTGGCAGTCAGGAAAAACACCTTGTCCAGCTGCTGCGGCGCCAGCGCCTTGAGCATCGGGAAGACCGTGCCGATGGTCTTGCCGATCCCCGTGGGGGCCTGGGCCATCAGGCAGCGGCCGGTGCTGACCGCCTTGTATACCGATTCGGCAAGGGTGCGCTGGCCGGCGCGGAAGTCGGCATGCGGAAAGGCCAGGCTTTGCGCCGCCAGGTTGCGCGCGTCGCGGTGCTGCATTTCCTGCTCGGCCCAGCCGAGGAACAGTGCGCATTGCCGGTTGAAGAACGGCTCCAGCTCGGCGGCCTGGAAGCGCTGGTTGAGCAGGGTTTCGCCCTCGCCGACGATGTCGAAATACACCAGCGCCAGGTCGATCTCGCTGAGGCCGAGCTTCTGGCACATCAGCCAGCCATACACCTTGACCTGGGCCCAATGCAGCTGCCGATGGTTGGCGGGCTGGGCGTCGAGATCACCGCGATAGGTCTTGACCTCTTCCAGGCGATTGGCGTCCGGGTCGTAGCCGTCCGCCCTGCCCCGTACCCTGAGCTGCTGGTACTCGCCCTCCAGGGCCACTTCGTTCTGATAGTGCGCGCTGCGCCGCGAGGCCACGGTGCGATGGCCGAGAATGCCTTCCTGGGCGCTCGGCGATGGGGTAAACCGCAGGTCGAGGTCGCCCACCTTGGCGGTGAACTCACACAAGGCGCGCACGGCCACGGTATAGCTCAAGCGGCGTACTCCGCCCAGCGCACATAGCAGACGGTGACCGGCATCTGGTATTCACCGCAGAACTCCAGCCAACGCAGCTGGTTATCCTGCAGGCGGTCGCCGGGGCCCTTGACCTCGATCATGCGGTAGGTCTTTTGCGCCGGCCAGAACTGGATGAGGTCCGGCATCCCGGTGCGGTTGGCGCGGATATCCAGCAACAGCCGCTCGAACCAGTAGCGCAGGTGCTCGGCCGGTAAACAGGCCAATGCCTGCTCCAGCAACTCCTCACTGAGCAGGTTCCAGAACACGAAGGGTGACTGGATTCCCCATTTTTGACTAAAGCGCTGGCGGATGGTGGTCTTGTAGCCTTCATCCTGCAGTTGCGCAAAACACGCAGCGAACAATGCCGCGCGGCGCGGGTGGAAGTCTTCGCTGTGCAGGTCCGCCGGGCCGCGCTGGAACGGGTGGAAAAACGAACCCGGCAGCGGCGCGAAGATCGCGTCCCAGCACAACAGGCCGAACAATGAATTGATCAGCCCGTTCTCGACGTAGTGCACCGGCGCATCGGGCTCGCTCAGGTGCGCCTGCACGCAGTACTCCACCGACATCAACGGCTCGGGCAGCGCGAGGGCCAGGTCCAGGCGCGTAACGGGGCGAGGCTTGGCCTTGGGCAACGGCGGCGCGCCGAGCTTGCGCCGCAGGCGTGGCAATACGCGCAACAGGTGCTGCTGCTCGGCGGCGCTTTCCGGCGCCTGTTGCGCGGCACTCGCCAGGGCCATGGCCTGGGCGTAGTCCTCCTGGCGTTCCAATACGCGAATCAGCCGCGCGCGGGCGCCCGGATAGGCACAGCCCCGGTAGATCTGCTGCGCCAGGTCCAGTTCGGCGCTGCGCTCGCAATACTGGCCGATCTGGAACAGCAGCTTGGCCCGGCGTTTTTCCAGCCACGGGTTGTCGGTGTGCAGCGTCGCCACTTGCGCCAGCACCTGCGCCAATGCTTCGCCGGCCTCAAAGGCTTGCTGGCATTGGTGCAGGAACAGGAACCCGTGCACGTCGTCGCGACTGCGCAAGCCCCGGGACTCGGCGCAGAACTCGACTTTTTCGTAGGTGTAGATGCCCAAGTCAGCCAGCACGAACTCGGACCAGTCCTGGTGCAGGTTGCCGAAGAACATCAGGCGCAGGCGGTCGCACAATTCCATGACGGTGAGGCTGTACAGGCGGTCGGCAAGGTCGGGGCACCAGTCGGCAAAACTGCGTGCCTCGCTGAACTGGGCGGCCAGGCCCTCCAGCCAATCGGCTTTCTTGCCCCTGGGCTGCTCGATCCAGGGTTTGAAGGTGCCCAGCAGTTCGCTTTTTTGCAGCAAGGCGAACAGCTCCTCGAAGGCCAGCAGGCACTGCCCATCCACCCAGCCCAGTTCCAGCAACGGCTCGGCGGCGGCATGCGGACAACCGACCTCCAGGTAATTGAGCTTGCCTGCTCGAAAATGCACACCCTTGCGCATCACCATGCGCACCAGCAACGCCTGGGAGGCTTGCGGCAACCTGTCAAATTGCTGAATGAAATGCTGTTCGTCAGTATCCAGCAGGTCGGCATAGCGTTGCTCCAGCCATTGCAGGACCTGGCGGAAGTTATGCAGGTAATAGAGCGGGTCTTCGAGGGGATTGGCCATGGCGCGCTTTGATCAAATACTGTTTATGCATACAGAGTGCCGTCGCAAAAGCCTGGTGGCAATCGCTAATAGATAAATGGCGCAGGCAACTTTTTGTATAAAAGTGATCAGATGGGTGAGTCGATGGCGTAACATTTGTGGCCCACGCCCCTGGCGTGGTTTTTTCAGGGTTAAAGGTAAGGGTTATGAACATGAAGAATTTGGGTCTGCCACTGGTTGCACTCACTTTTCTGCTAGTGGCCGGTTGCGCGACGCAAACCGTAGTGACGCTGCAAAACGGCACGCAGTATTTGACCAAGGACACCCCCAAGACCAAGACCGCCGACGGTTTCTACGAATTCACCGACATTGCCGGCAAGCACATCCGGGTCAAGGCCGATGACGTCGCCACGGTGCGCAAGGAAGACTGAGATGAAAAAGCCCCGCAATGCGGGGCTTTTTGTTGGGACCGATCAATACCGGTAGTACGGATGGTAGTAATACGGGCGATAGTAAGGATGGTAATAGTAGGAGTGGTAGTACGGGCGGTAGCAACATGGGCCCGGATAGGCCGGGTACACCGCACACCCACTCAACCCCAACACCACGGCACACAGCAACAATCGAAGTCGGGACATGCTCAAACCCTCGTACGGCAACCGGCGATACACCTCGCAGGTAACCGTTAAACGCATGAACCGCCGATAATCCGTCGCGCCCTCCTCAACTGATCAGCACACCCTCGCTCCACAGGCCGCCCAGCCCGACCCCGACCAGGGTCACCGAGTCGGCGCCAAAACTCAGTACCGTATCGGCCCCCACGGCCTTCGCGTGGTCGCGCAGGTCGGTGCTGCCGTCGGCGCCCTGGAACACCAGCTTGTCGGTCGGCTGGTAGCCGATAATCCGATCCTGGCCAAAATGCCCGCTGAACAAAAAGGTGTTGTGCCCGCTGTTGTCGCGGATCGTGTCATTGCCCTTGCCGCCTTCGATGAAGTCCGCGCCCTTGCCGCCCTGGATCAGGTCATTGCCTTCGCTGCCGATGATGAAGGTATTGCCTGTGTGCGGCTCGGCATTGCGGTTGAGGTCCTGGACCCAGGTGTTGGCGCGCGCCGGGTCGGACAGGTTGGCGACGATAATCGTCGAGTCACGGGTCATCTGCTCGTAGAACCCCGATTCCAGCACACGCGTCATGCCGTCGCCGTAAGCGCTGGGCAAATGCGACACCCAGGTCGACAGGTTGGCGATGGAAAACGGCAGTACATTCCACAGCGTCGAGGCGTAGTGGTCGTTGAAGCTGACGATGTTGTCGGTGGTCGACTCGTGGGCCTTGTCATGCACGCCGAGGGACGACAGGTTGAAGGTGGAGCCGTCCAGCGCACGGAACACCGGGTCGTTTTCGTAGCCGATATTCAGGACCTTATCGCCGGCGCTCTGGGTGGGCGAGGCGTAGGCCAGGTAGTTGGCGTCCTTGTAGAAACCCGCCCATTTGCTGGTGCTCAGGTCGGCCATGCTGTTGACCGCCAGGCCGCCCAGGCTGTGGCCACTGACCAGCACATCCTTGCCACTCAGGCCATGGGCGCCGGCATAGTCGGCCACTGTCTTGAGCAAACCGCCAAACGCTTCGCCGGCATAGTTTTTTGCATAGTCCTTGGGACCCAGCGCGGCGAGCAGGTCGCTGACCAGATCGCCGATGGAGTCGGTAATCAGGCTTTCCCGAGGGCCCGAGGTGCCACGAAAACCGATGCCGATCTCGAGCAGTTTGCCGGCGTCATCGTACTTGCCCAGCACTTCGGCCTGGGCCGTGGTGTAGCCGGCCTTCTCGCCAAAAAAAGTACCCCGCGCATCCACCTTGCCGCCGTAGCCCAATGCGCTGGCGCTGATTGGCGTCCAACCGGCTGCGTGCACCGCGTCCAGGGCGGCCTTTTCCGAGTCGGGGTTCCAGGGAATGCCGGGGATCACTCCCTGGGAGTCTGTGCTGCCGAGCAACGCCCCGACCAGTGTGGCCGGCAGGCCGAGCCCCAAGCCATGTTGCTGATAGCCGACCGCGAAGCCGTTATCCAGGTTGTGATAGGTATACAACGTGATTGCGGTGGCATCGGCGAACAAGGTTTTGCTGGCTTCGGTGCCGAGGTTCTTGTAGTCAAATACACCCATGGTCTTGTCTCTCTTGTTGTTGGAATTGGCCGGAGATTGTGCGTGTGGTTTTATTGGGGCTGCTGCGCAGCCCAACGCGGGGCAAGCCCGCTCGCCACAGGGGGTCGGCTTGCCTCAGGCGGTTTGTTTGCAACAGGGAGTCGGCTTGCCACAGGGGGCTTGTCTGCAGCGGGAGGCTCGGCCCTCTTGGGCCCGAAGGCTTCGTCTACCTTGGCCAGGTCGGTGTCGCGCAAGTTGCCGGCGTAGTAATGCAGCTTGGTCCAGGCCATCAAGTAGTCATACCGCGCCTGGGCCAGGTCTCGGCGTGTGCTGTACAGCTGCTGCTCGGCATTCAACGCATCAAGATTGACCCGCTCACCGCCAAGGATGCTTTGCCGGGTCGACACCACCAACGCTTCGGCCGACGTCAGCGCCTTCTGGTACGCGCGCAACTTGCTCACCCCGGACAAGCACGCGCTGAATTGGCGCCGCAGTTCGATCAAGGTCTCGCGTGTCTTGCCCTCCAGCTCGTACTCGGCCTGCTCCATGGCGCGGCTGGCCTGGCGAGTGGACGCCGAGACGCCGCCACCGGCATACAGTGGCAGGCTGACTTCGACGCCGATGGTGTTGGTGTCATAGCGCTGGTTGTAGGTGTTGCCGCTGTCCGACTCCTGCTGCCGCGAACTCGCATAGGCGGTGACTTTCGGCAGGTGCCCGGCGCGGTTGCGCTCCACTTCATAGCGCGCCACTTCCAGGGCCTGGCGCTGGGACGCCAGCGTGGGGTTATTGCTGATCGCCAACTCGTGCCAGGTGTCGTAGTTGGCCGGGCTCAAGCTGAAGGCGGCGAAGCCAGGACTCAGCGGCGCCAGGTCGTCGATGTTGACGCTCTGTACTCCGATCAACGCCCCCAGCTCGCGCAGGGCGGCGTCCTGCTCGTCCAGCGCCTCGATCTCCTCGGCCGTGGCCAGCTCATAACGCGACTCGGCTTCGAGAATATCGGTGCGGGTGCCCTCGCCCTGCTCGAACAGATGCCGGTTCTGCTGGAACTGCTGTTCGAAGGCCTTCTTCTTGGCGCGGGCGATGTCGATCTGGTCCTGGGCAAACAGCGCCTGGGTGTAATAGGTCAGCACCCGCACCAGCAGCGCCTGGCTCTTGTCGCGAAAGCTTTCATCGGCGAACAACGCCTGGGCCACGCCTTTGCGGTAGTTGGCGTAGGCCTCGTAGTCGAACAGCGGCTGCTGCAGGCTGAAGGTCGAGCCGTAACTGTTGTAGTTGCGGTCGTCGTGATAATTGCCGCCGCGCCCGTCAGGCAAGGTGGCCTGGGAATTGTTGCGGCCCTTGTTGTAGTTGTAGGACAGCTTGGGCAGCAGCCCGGCGCGGCCAATGGTGCGGTTCTCCAGACCGGCGTCGCGCTCCTTGATGGCGCCGAGAAACACCGGATCGTTGCGCAGGGCCTGCTCGTAGACGTCGAACGGGCCCATGGCGGCATGAGCGCTGGCGCAGCTGAATAACACGGCAATAAGCAGCGATCTCATGCTCATTCCTCGGTCAGCGCGGAGCCGGCGCGGTCCAGCAGCGGCTTGAACAGGTAATTGAGCAGCGAGCGCTCGCCGGTGCGCACGAACATCTCGGCCGGCATGCCCGGCTTGATCACCAGGCCCTGCAGTTTTTGCTCGGCCGCCTCGCTGAGCGTGGTGCGCAGCACGTAATACGGCGCACCGGTTTTTTCATCGAGCATCTGGTCGGCGGAGATCAGGCTGACCTCCCCCGGCACGCGCGGTGTGCGGCTCTGGTTGAAGGCGGTGAACAGGATGTCGACCGGCAGGTGCGTGCCGACCTTGTCCACCAGGTGCACCGGCAAATGCCCCTCGACTTCCAGGCGCGTGCCCTGCGGCACGATTTCCAACAGGGTTTCACCGGCGCGCACCACGGCGCCTTCGGTATGCACGCCGAGGTTGACGGCAATACCATCGGCCGGCGCGTTGATTTCACTGTGTTGCAAGTCGAACCCGGCCGAGGTGAGTTGCTGTTCCAGCGTGAGGCTGCGCAGTTGAGCGTCGGCCAATTGGCTGCGCACTTCCTTTTGATATTCCTCGCTGTGCTGCTGCAGTTTCAGGCGCGACTCGAGAATGCCCTGCTCGACGCGGCCGCTTTCACCGGTGTTCTGCGCCAGGTCCTGCTGCACCTGGGACAGCTGGCGCTGGTATTCCATCAGGCGGTTGCGCGGGATGTAGCCATTGTCGGCCAGCGGCTGCAGGTTGCTCAGTTGATCACGCAGGGATTGGGCCTGGGCGGTCAGGTCGCTGCGCGCCCGGCGCATGCCGCCGAGTTGCGCGGTGGCGCCGTCGATGTTCGCGCGGATCCCCGCCTGTTCACGGGCAAAGGCTTCGCGGCGGCTGCTGAACAGTTGGCGCTGGCCTTCCAGCACCAGGGCCAGGGCCGGATCGGGGGTGCTGCTCAGCTCCGCGGGAAAGTGAATGCTGGAACGGTTGTCGCGCTCGCTCTGCCAACGCGCCACGCTGGCCCAGGCCAGGCGGTACTGGGCTTGCAGCGACTGCACATCAGCCTGGTTCTGGGTCTGGTCGAGGCGAAACAGCGGCTGGCCTTGTTTAACCGTTTCGCCCTCGCGCACCAGAATCCGGCTGACCACGCCCGGGCTGAAGGTTTGCACCGCTTTGCGCTTGCCCGAGACCACGACGGTGCCTTGCACCGGAATGCCCTGGTCCAGCGGCGCCAGGCTGGCCCAGAGGAAAAATCCACCGGCACCGACCACGGTCAGCAACCAGCCCATGCGCACGAAGAACCGCGCGTCACGTTGTTCAAAAGTGAGACTGCTCATGCACCTGGATTCCTTCCCGCTTGATACTGACGACTGAAACTCACACCGGGCCTTTCCTTCGGCGCTTCCGGCTGGCCGGACAATGCGCGCAACACCTCCTGGCTCGGGCCGAACGCCTGCAGGCGGCCTTCGTTGAGCACCAGCAATTTGTCGGCCTGGGCCAATGCCGAAGATCGATGGGTGACCAGTACCACGCTGCTGCCTTGGGCTTTCATCTGCACAATGGCGCTGGCCAGGGCCGCTTCGCCGACGGTGTCGAGGTTGGAGTTGGGCTCATCCAGCACGATCAGGCGCGGCCCGCCATACAGGGCGCGGGCCAGGGCCACACGCTGCTTCTGCCCACCAGAGAGGCCGCCGCCGTTGTCGCCGAGCAGCGTGTCGTAGCCGTGCGGCAGGCGCAGAATCAGCTCATGTACGCCGGCCTGTTGCGCAGCCTGCACGACCAAGGCCGGATCGGCCTGGCGAAAACGCGCGATGTTGTCGGCGATGCTGCCGCTGAACAATTCAATGTCCTGGGGCAGATAGCCAATGTGCGGGCCGAGGTCTTCGCGGTCCCAGCGATGGATGTCGGCGCCATCCAGGCGCACGGTGCCGCCCAGCGTTGGCCACACCCCCACCAGCACGCGGGCCAGGGTGGATTTGCCGGAACCGGAGGCACCGAGCACGCCGAGGACTTCGCCGGCGCCCAGGGTGAAGCTGACCTGATGCAGGGTCGGCGTGCGCCGTCCGGGTGGCCCCGCGCTGACCTGCTCGAAGCTCACCTGGCCCTGCGGCGCCGGGAGTTTCATCGGCTCGCTGTCGGGAGGGAATTCACGCAGCAGATCGTCCAGGCGCTGGTAGGCCAACTTGGCCGAACTCCACTGTTTCCACACCGCGATCAACTGGTCGATGGGGCTTAGCACGCGGCCCATCAGGATGGAGCCTGCGATCATCATCCCGGCAGTCATATCGCCCTTGATCACCAGCAATGCGCCCAGCCCCAGCACCAGTGATTGCAGGCACAGGCGCAGGGATTTGCTCAAGGACGTGATCACCGAACCGGTGTCGCTGGCGGTGTTCTGCAACCCCAGAAATTGCGAATGCACCGCAAACCAGCGTTTGCGCAGGGCACCGAGCATGCCCATGGCCTGGATGGTCTCGGCGTTGTGCAAATGGCTGGTGGCCAGTTGGCTCGATTGCTGGGAATAGGCGCCCGCCTCGCCCAAGGGCTTTTTAGTCAGGTATTCGTTGAGGCACGCCAGGCCGATCAGCAGCACCGCACCCGCCGTGGCCAGGACCCCGAGCCACACGTTGAAAAGGAAAATCACCAGCAGGTAGAGGGGAAACCACGGCGCATCGAAAAACGCGAACAGCGCCGGGCCGGTGATGAACTGGCGCAACAGGGTCAAGTCGCCCAGCGCCTGGCCGGCATGCCCCTGACCGCGTTGCAGGTTGCGTTCAAAGGCGGCCTTGTACACGCGCAAGTTGAAACGGCGTTCCAACTGGCTGCCAATACGGATCACGATAAAACTGCGGATAACTTCCAGTGTGCCTATAAACGCAAAGAACCCCACGACCATCAGCGTCAACATGACCAGGGTGGTTTCATTCTGCGAGGACAGCACGCGGTCATACACTTGCAGCATGTAAATCGACGGCACCAGCATCAACAGGTTAATCAGCGCGGTAAAACAGCCGACACTGATCAGGATGCTCTTGTATTCACCCAGCGCCTTGAATAAAGGCGCCACGGCAATGGGCTTGGCCATAGTGGTTTATCTTCCTTGAACCAAACGACACGCAATAGTTGCCCGCACCCCGATCAGGAGCGGTCAACTAATAAACTTGGGTTATAGCGTTATAACGGCAACTAAGGCGCGCGGTGTAATACCACCACGGCACCGGACGCCGTGCGCCCCTGGTATTCGCCTTCTTTCTGGCGATTCAAATGGGTTATCCCGCTGCCTTCGGCATTCATCAGCCAGATGCCGTCGGGGGTTGGCGACCAGGTCCGGGGGGTGTCCCCCAGCCATTGCGCCACGCACGCCACGTCGCCGCCCAGGGCGTTGGCCTGTTCCAGCAGGTCGAGGGCGCAGACCTGATCCGCCTGGTGCAACTGCCAGTGCCCCGCCAGTTGGGCGCTGCTGGGTAATACAAGACTGCTCGCCATTGCGTGGGCTCCTGCCGACACGACTATCACCTGCACAGCGCAGGCGATCGATTGAAAAAAACCTTTCATCAAGCGGCTCCATCCTCAAAGCGCGGCGCCGAAGCGCCGCGCTCGTGCATCACGCCACGATGTCGCTGACGGCCGCCTGGCCTACGGTAGTGACGAGGAAATCCGCCACGCCGTGACCGGAGAAGTCGACCGCCAGGGTCCCCAGGTTGGTGCCTGCCGCGTAGGTCAGTACAGCATCGCCGGCATGCCCGGTGAAGGCATTGACGAAGGTCAGGCCCGCGCCTTTGGTGATGCCGCTGAGGTCGATCTTGTCCGAACCCGAGGTAAAGTCAAAGATCTTGTCTGCCGCACCCGGCTTGGAGTCGGAGCTGGCGCCGAACACAAAGGTGTCGTTGCCCGCGCCGCCCCACAGTTGGTCGGCACCGCCACCGCCGTAGATGATGTCGTTGCCGGCACCACCCTTGATCACGTTGGCCGCGTTATTGCCGATGATCAGGTCGTTGCCGGCACCGCCGAACGCGTTCTCGATGGTCACGCCCTTGGCGATGGACACGTTGCCCACCAGGCCGCCGACATCGGAGAACGACGCCTCATTGAGGTTGATCTTCTGGTTCTGGGTAAAACCGGAGAAGTCCAGGGTATCGTTGCCGCCCCCGTCCCACACCGAGAACACCAGCTTGTCGGCATTCGAGGTGGCGCTGTAGAAATCACGCCCGGTGTTGGAGTTGAAGCCGTAGGTGGTGTCGCCGGCGCGGGTGTTGTAATTGGCACCGTAGAGCTTCTGGATCGCCGCAATGTCGTCCAGCAACGGGCCCGACGCATAGGCCTCGACCCCGCCTTTGCTGAAGTTCTGGTTGGTGTTGCTCTCGCTCCAGTAGCTCATGACGCTGTAGCCGCGCGTGTCCTGTCCATAGGTCGCGTCGTTGTAGGTCGGGTTGCCATTCCCGGCGTTGTAGTCGCCAGGGTGAGCCAGGCCCAGGGTGTGGCCGATTTCGTGGGTCAGGGTCTGCCGGCCGTAGTTGTTGAGGTCCGGAGTCTTGTTGGGCGTGTAGCTGCTGTTGGTCAGGTACCACGAGGTGCCGTCGTAGCCTGCGCCGGTGCCGGGCAGGTAGGCGAAGGCCGCCGCGCCGTCCTGGCCGCCGCTGTAGTTGCCGAAGGTCATGTGGGTATCGCCGCCGGTGGCCTTCTCAGTGAAGGTCACGTTGGCCACGTCCGACCAGGATTGCATCGCCAGCACCGCCTGGTCTTTCTGCTGGGCGTTGAACTGGCTGAAACCCGAGATCCCGTGTTTGTTCAGGGTGCTCGAGGAAGCCGAGGTCAGGAAGGTGTAGGTCAGGTCGATCTTGCCGTTACCGTTCACGTCCCGGTATGCAGCGCCGTCGCGCAGCAGCTGGGTGGCTGCCTGATCGACGGAATAGGACGGTTTGCCATTGACCGTGAGGTTGCCGCCACGGTCATACAAATGGCTGAAGCTATCGATTTGCGAATACGCCGTGCTGACTTGCGCTGCCGACACAATAGCCTGCTCTTTTACTTTTGACATAAACGTACTTCCTTGTTTGCAAATGCATCAGTTTTGATCGATAGGAACCCCGCGGGCGAGATCGTCCTATCACTCGCCTCTTTTGAAGGCGTAAGAAAACTGACACAACTTGAAATCTTTCGTCCACTTGTATTTCTTTGGCAAAACAGTGGCACGCCAGCAACTTTCAGAAGTTCAAGGCCGTGTTTATTGGGCCGGCGAGTTTTTGTCGGACAAAAGACAGCGCCGGTTATTTAAATATTAAATAGCAGTAAAGCCGCCCAACTTGGGCGGCCTGCTTAATTAATGGATCCAATATATTGGCAGGGTGTCATTCACAACACTAAATAGCCATTACCTTAACGTATTAATCCTGAGTGTCCCGTATTACCGGGGCAGACGCCAGCCGGTCTTGCTGAGTGCTTCCAACAGCGTATCGGCGCCCAGTCCAGGCACTTTCACGCAGGCGTCGGTCAGCATGTCCTCCCCGGCCAGGATCGCATTGATGATGGCTTCCTCCACCGCCTCGGCGGCAGCGCTGAACAGCGGCGAAATATGATCGTTGTTGACCATCTGCAGTGCGCTGCTCAGCGGCAGGTCCTTGCGCGCGTAATCGGCGGGCGGCAAGTCGTGGTTGCCGGTGGCGAACGCCAGGAACAGGTCGCCGCTGGAATCCTCGGTACCGCCGCCGGTGCGCGCGATGCCGATGGATGCGCGTTGTGCCAGGCGCTGGCACTGATGCGGCAGCAAGGGGGCGTCCGTGGCGATGATCACCACGATCGAGCCCATCCCCGGCGTGCCGCGCTCGGCAAACGGCGAGGGGATATCCAGCAGCTGGCGCCCCACCGGGTAGCCGTCGACGCGTAATTCCTGGCGCTTACCATGGTTGGCCTGCACCAGCACGCCGACGGTCCAGCCACCCTGCTCCGCCGGCAAGCAACGCGAGGCGCTGCCGATGCCCCCCTTGAATTCATGGCAGATCATCCCGGTGCCCCCGCCGACGGCGCCCTCCTGCACCGGGCCACCGGCGGCGTTATCCAGCGCCTCGCGCACATGCGCAGGCTTTACGTGCTGGCCCCAGATGTCATTGAGCAGGCCATCGTAGGTTTCCATCACCACCGGCATGCACCAGTACACCGCCGGGTCCGCCAGGCGCTCGCGCTCCAGGGCGATCAGGGTGTCGCGCACAATGCCGATGCTGTGGGTGTTGGTGATGGCCAGCGGCGTGGTCAACAGGCCCGCCTCGCTGATCCATTCCAGGCCGGTGGCATCGCCATTGCCGTTGAGCACGTGGTAACCGGCAAAGCACGGTTGCTGGCGCGCCTCCCCGGCCCGTGGCTGCACCACGGTCACCCCGGTGCGCACCTGCTTGCCATCAATGCGCGTGTTGAGCGTACTGTGGCCGACCCGCACCCCGGGTACATCGGTGATGGCATTCAACTCGCCGGGGACGCCCAGCCCCAAAGTGATGCCTAGTTGACGTGCACGCATAACCACTCCTTACAATTTCTGGAACGCCGGACTCAACCGGCCACTGATGCAATACAGAATCACCGACAAGGCCAGCAAGCCGATGATGATCATGATGTCGCGCACCGAGGCTGCCACCAGCAAGGTCACCAACAGGTACCCGGCGCCCAGCACGGCCACCAGCGCCGGCAGCGGCCACAGCGGCATGCGATAAGGGTGCTCGCGGTCGCGCAGCAGTACGCGGCTCATCAACGCGCTCAACGCCACCACCAGGTACACCAGCATGATCAGCAGCACGCTGAACGAGGTGAGATCGGCCAGGTTGGAGCTGAAGCTCAGCAGCGCCGACGGGATCGCCAGGAACAGCGTGGCCAGCCACGGCGAATCCCAGCGCGGATGGATGCGGGTGAACAGCTTATTGATGGTAGGCGTCCACAGCGCATCCCGCCCGCTGCTGAACACCACGCGACCGATCTGGATCACGATGGCGACGATGGCGTTGAACACCGACAGGAAGATCCCCGCGCTGACCAGTCGCGACAGGGTTTCGTTGCCATGGCTGGTCAGCAGATAGCCGATCGGGTCCGGGCTGCTGATCATCGCGCTCAGCGACGGCGCGCCAATCAACAGCGCGGTGATCGGCACCAGCTCGATCACGACCACCAGCCCCAGGGACCACAACACCGCCTTGTGCACGCCCTTGCCGCCGCACTTCATGTCTTCGGCGAGCAACACCGCCGGCCCATAGCCGTTGTAGGAAAACAGACCAATGCCCACCGCGCCGATCACCAAGGCCCAGGGCGCCAGGTGCAACACGCCGTTTTCGACAATCTGCGGTTGGAACAGCACACTGGCGGGCTGCACCGGGTTGCCAAAGCCGATCACCACGATCACCAGCAACGCCGCGACTTCCAACAGCAGGCACGTACCGGTGATCCAGGCATTGAGCTTGATATTGAGGATACCCAGCGCGTAACTGCACACCACGATCACCAGCGCGACGGTCTGTGCGTCGAAATGCGTGCCCAGCGCGTTGTTCAGGTAGGTCGCGGCGCCCGTGGCCAATACCGGCGGGATAAACAGCAACATCACCAGCACCGTCAGAAACGTCGCATAGCCGGCCATCCCCCCAAACACCCGCTTGGCATACACATATTCACCGCCCGCACTGTTGTGGGCACGGCCCAGTTCGGCGTAGCAAAAGGCGAACATCAGCGCCAGCAGCCCGGCCATCACGAACGCCAGGAACACCCCGCTGCCGGCCTGTTGGATGGCAAAGGGCGCAATCACGAAGACGGAACTGGCGGGCGTCACCGCGGACACGGTGATAGCCACCACATCGAAGACACTCAGGGTCGGTTTCAGCACGCCGTCGGGCGTGGGTGAAGTGCTCATATCGTTATCCTCTGTCGTTGTTCTTGGTGTGAGGCAGAAACGAAAAGTCTGAATATCGCGGGATATGTTTCCCACTGGATAATGGCGAAGGTAAACGCTGGGTTTATGTCAGCCAATTCCCCTATTGGCGTACTCCCCTTGACGGCACCCGACAAAAGCCGAACCCTTGGCCGATCTTTTGCTGGCGGGAGCCTGTTACATGAGCCTGTTCCGGGAAGTCGGCATGCACGCAGGGCTGGGCCGCACCGTCGCATACATCGGCACCGAGCGCTTCTGGAAACAGCTGGTGCTGTTGCTGCACCAGTGTTTGCCGTTCGATAACGCCCTGGCGATTTACTATCCCGTGGAGGGTGCCCCCCAGGCCCTGGAAGAATACGACGCCCAGCCCAGCAGCAAGCCGGCGTCGATGCTGGTGTACCTCAATGGCTTGTACCTGCTCGACCCGTTCTTCCAGGCTTGCCGCGAAGGCTACGCCAGCGGCGTGTACCGCCTGGAAGAAGTGGCGCCGGACCATTTTCGCCAGAGTGAATACTTCCTCAATTACTTCCACGACAACGTGCTGGAAGACGAGGTGCAATTCATCCTGCAACTGCCTGGGGCGGGCACGTTGTCGTTGTCGCTGGGGATGCAAAGGCGCTTCAGCGCCGATGAGACCGGGCTGATGACTACCTTGGCGGCGTGGGTATTGCCATTGATGCAACAGCACTGGCAGCAGAGCACCCAGCGCGCGCCGGCCATGGACAGCCAGATCCGCGATGCACTGAGCCAATTCGGCTGCGGCGTGCTGTCGGACCGCGAACTGGAAATCGCCCGCCTGGTATTGCGCGGGTTCTCTTCCAAGGCTATGGCGGAAAGGTTGAACATCTCGCCGGACACAGTGAAGGTGCACCGTCGGCATCTGTACGCGAAGCTGGATATTTCTTCACAGCCGGAGCTGTTTTCGTTGTTTATACAGTCGTTGGGGCATGATCTGGAAAATCCCTGAGCCAGGGGCTCAGGGGTGAATGGGCGGGGTGTTGTGTGAGGTGGGGTTTGATGGTGGCCCTATGCAGAAGCTGGCTTTTCCCTTCTTTTGTGGTGAGCGGGCTTGTCGAATCGTCGCACCGCCCGCGTTTGGCTACGAAGCAGCCCCATTCAGTGAGCATGCGGTGTATCAGGTACTCCTCTGAGGCTGGTTTTGGGGCTGCTGCGCAGCCCAACGCGGGGCAAGCCCGCTCGCCACAATAAACCCGCTCGCCACAACAACCCGGTTCACCACACTAAACAGGCTTGCCGCAGTAGCCACTCCACCGCCAATTTTTCAGCGCCCGGTACGAATGGTGTTCCACACCCGCGTCCGAATCCGGTCGATGTTCAGCGGCATGGCTTCCAGCGCGAAAAGCTTGCCCATCATCTCGGGGCTCGGGTAGACCTTGGTGTCGGCCTTGATCGCCGGGTCCACCAGGCTGTCGGCGGCCTGGTTGCCGTTGGCGTAGTGCACGTAGTTGGTGATGCTGGCCATCACTTCCGGGCGCAACAGGTAGTTCATGAACGCGTAGCCGGCTTTTTCGTCGGGGGCATCGGCGGGCATGGCGACCATGTCGAACCAGATGGCGGCGCCTTCCTTGGGAATGTTGTAGCCGATGTTCACGCCGTTCTTGGCTTCCTTGGCTCGGCTTTCGGCTTGCAGGATGTCGCCGGAGAAACCGACGGCCACGCAGATATCGCCATTGGCCAGGTCAGCGGTGTATTTCGAGGAGTGGAAGTACGCCACGTAAGGCCGCACTTTCATCAGCAGGTCTTCGGCTTTCTTGTAGTCTTCGGCCTTCTTGCTGTGGTGCGGCAGGCCCAGGTAGTTCAGCGCGGCGGGCAACAATTCCGGGCCGTTATCGAGGATCGCCACCCCGCACTTCTGCAACTTGGCCATGTTCTCGGGCTTGAAGATCAAGTCCCAGGAATCCACTGGCGCGTTATCGCCCAGCACCGCCTTGACCTTGTCGATGTTGTAGCCGATGCCGGTACTGCCCCACAGGTACGGGAAGCCGTGGGCATTGCCCGGGTCATTGTTTTCCAGGGCCTTGAGCAGCACCGGGTTGAGGTTCTTCCAGTTCGGCAACTGGCTCTTGTCGAGCTTCTTCAGCGCGCCGCCCTGGATCTGGCGGGCCATGAAGTGGTTGGACGGAAACACCACGTCGTAGCCGGATTTACCGGTCATCAACTTGCCATCCAGGGTTTCGTTGCTGTCGTAGACGTCGTAGGTAAAACCGATGCCGGTTTCTTTCTGGAAGTTCTTGGTGGTGTCCGGCGCGATGTAGTCCGACCAGTTGTAGATTTTCACCGTCTCGGCGGCCTGGCTGATAGAGGCCACCAACATCAAGGGCAACAGGGCAATGGCTTTCATGGTTCGATTTCCTGGCGGTTTTAGGGCTGTTTTTATGGCAGGCGATCAAGGATCAAAGCGTTACAGAATCAATACGTAGGTCTTGCGCACGGTTTCCTGGATATCCCAGATACCGGTGCTGTTGGCTGGCAACATCAGTGCGTCGCCGGCTTCTATGTGAATGGTTTCTCCGTCGTCCGGGGTAAAGGTGCAGCGGCCCTGGATAAAGTGGCAAAACTCCTGGGATTTGATCTGCCGACGCCAGCGGCCTGGGGTGCACGCCCAGATGCCGGTTTCGACGCCGTCGTTGCGCTCCACGCTCAGGGTCGAGGCCACGGCGATGGGCTCGCCCAACGGCACGGCCACCGGTGAGGCGTCGGGCAAGTGGGCATTCAGCGTGTCTTTGAATTGAGTGATGCTCATGGGTTTTCCCGTGTGAGTGAAACGACTTAGTGCATGAAACCTTCCATGAACTCGGCCATGCCGGTCGCCAGCTTGCGGCGCCAGGGCGCGGTGTTGGGGTTGGCCAACACCTGGTCTTCATGGACAAAACTGCGAATGATCGCGTTGTACCCCAGCCAGCGGCAGGGTTCCGGCTCCCAGGCCTTGAGCGCGTCCAGGCCGCGCTCGCGGATCACCCAGGGTTGCTGGACCAGCGGCGTGTCGCGGCCCAGGATCAAGTCGGCCAAGGTGCGGCCGCCCAGGTTCGTCGCACCGACGCCCTCCCCGCCATAGCCGCCGGACAGCGCGATGCCGGTCTTGTGATCGCAGAGCATGTGCGGGCGGAACCGGCGCGACATGCCGAGGTTGCCGCCCCAGGAGTGCGTGATCCGCACGTTCTTGAGCTGTGGGAAGAGTTCGCCGAACAGGTAGCGACGCAGCTCGACCTCGCTGTCGGTCAAATCGAAGTTGTGCCGCAACTTGCCGGCGAACTGATAACCGCCACGGGCGCCGAACACCAGGCGGTTGTCCGCCGAACGCTGGCCATAAGTGACCTGGCGGCTGCTTTCACCGAATGCCTGGCCATGGTTCAGGCCGATTTGATCCCAGGTGCTGGCAGGCAGCGGCTCGGTGGCAACGATCAGGCTCTGTACCGGCAATTGGTACTGGCCCAGAGGCGGCAACGTCGTGGCGTACCCCTCGACAGCCGGCACCACCCAGGCGGCGCGCACACTGGCCTTGGCGGTGCGCAGGCTGCCGGATTGCCAGTGGGTGACCGGGCTGTTTTCGTAGATCGCGACGCCCATGCCCTCTACTACCCGCGCAAGGCCGCGCACCAGCTTGGCCGGGTTGATCGTGGCGACATGCGGTGCATAAATACCGCCATAGGGCTTGGCGATGCGAATCTGCTCGGCCAATTGCTGCGGGTCGAGCCAGCGATAGTCGGCCTCCGTCAGACCCTGGGCATGCAATTTATCCAAGTAGCGGCGCAGGCTGCCTTCCTGCTCGGGGTAGCGCGCGGCACAGTACAACGCGCCGCCCTTGCGGTAGTCGCAGTCGATGCCTTCATGGGCCAGCACCTGGGCCACTTCGTCGGGAATGGCGTGCAACAGGTCAAACGAGGCGCGCCGTTGTTCGGGCGCCAGACCTGCCAGCAGCCGGTCCTCACCCAGCAGGTTGCCCATCAGCCAGCCGCCATTGCGGCCGGAGGCACCGAAGCCGGCGGTTTGCGCCTCGATGATCGCGATTTTCAGTTCAGGCGCCTGGCGTTTCAGGTAATAGGCGGTCCACAGGCCGGTGTAACCGGCGCCGATAATGGCGACATTGACGTCCAGGTCATGCTCAAGGGAGGGCCGCGCGGTCAGCGGGTCGTCGAGCTGGTCCATCCATAAACTGATATTGCGCCATGCCGGCATGCCAAGCTCCCCTACCTCGTTTCGATAGGCTGGATCCTAGAGCGCGGCGTTATTGGCTGTCTTGCGCGCGTGCACGCAGGGAAATTTGTTTGACGTAGGCCTTGGGCGATTGGCCGGTGTGCTGGCGGAACGCGCTGTAGAACGCCGACAGCGAATTGAAACCGGCCGCAAACGCCAGGTCATCGACCTTGATCGGCGGCACCGCGCTGTCCAGGGCTGCGAGCAAATGCTGGAGCCGCGCCTGGTTGACGTAGCGGTAGAAGCTTTGCCCCAGCACCTGGTTCAGCAGGTAGGAAATCTGATTGCGGCTGTAGCCGCACTCCTTGGCAACCCGCTGCAAGTCCAGCTCCGGGTCCAGGTAGGGTTGCTTGCGCTCGAAGTATTGCTGCAGGTCATTGGCCATGTGCCCCAATTGCTGGGGCGACAGGCCCAGGCGGCTGACCGTGGGTCGCGTCGCCTGCGTCGGCTGTTCATGCACCAGCGACGCGTATTCATTGACCCGCCAGATCAACCCGTCCCGCACCGTGATGGCCTCGCTGGTACGAAACGACACCAGGCCCTGGCTGCCCCGCAGCGTGATGCGGTACTGGATAAACGCGGTGTCGCCATCGGCGCGAATGCGATCGGAGTGTTCAATCGCCTCGTCCGCTTCGCGGGGCATGCTGGCCTGCAGGTACTCACGCAACTCGGCATAGCCGACCACGCGGTTCTGGAAGAAGTCGTGGTACTGGATATCCGCGTGGTAATAGGACATCACCCCGTCCAGGTCCCGATGCCGCCAGCACAGGTGGTGGCGCAGCACCAGTTCACGCGTGGCGTGGGAACACTGGCTGTCATCGTCGGGGCTGAGGTCGGGCATAGAGTGCTCTGCGGCGGGTAAACCCTGGAGATTGCCGAATTTTCGCGGTGCGTTCAATGGACGGTGGCAACTTCTAACTAATGGCCTTTTGCCTAATTTCTTGTAAGCCGTGATCCATATCAAACGAATCGAAAACAACCGCCGAACGGGCCGAAAAAAGTCACCTTGGGCTTACGAACGAATGCTATTTTGAAGTTCTCCGACGCCACGACCAGTGAAGGTCATGGCTCCCTGCCGCGAGCTAAAGGAAGCGCTCAATGTACAAGGTGGGCAATATGAACAAAGTGACGTTCCCCAACGCCTGCCAGTTGATGCGCTGGCATTTTCACCCGATGGGCTTCGAGGCGAGCATGGACGCGCCCGGCAGTATGATCGCCCGCCTGTTCGACCGTGTCAGCGGCGAAACCTTGATCGCCATTGCCGGCATCCCGTGTGCCACGGTGATGAACGCCGCCGACGTGGAGCGCATCATCGAGGCGGTGGAGGATGAACTCGAGTCATTCGTGCCGCCGCTGTCGTTGCGGGCCTGACAGCCCATCCCTCAAGCAGTGGATCAACAATCTGGGTAGGCATCGCCGGCAAGCCGGCTCCTACACAAGGTTTCGTTGGTCGTCGAAGAAGGCTTTCCTGCCATCCACCCGCTCCGAGGCCTTCGGCACATTCACCGCCGGACCTTCCGGTTTCTCCACATACCAATAGCAGTGGCTCACCGCTCGGGTAATGCCGACATAAGCCAGGCGCAGCACTTCGTCCTTTTGCGCGGTGTCATAGGGCTCGCTGTCACCGTCCTTGCCCAGGCCCGCCATGCGATAGACCTGGTTCTTGTAGGGCGAGCTGGTCACGTGCTGGCAATCTCCCAGCAGGAATACCGCATCCGCCTGCAGGCCCTTGGCGCTGTGATAGGTCAGCTGTTTCAACCGGCGCGCCTGGACTGGCAAGCTAGAATCCACATTAATTACCGACTGAATATGCTCTTGAATCAATAGCTTATCGCTACTTTTTCGATACAACATCAGTACTGAATCGCCCTGCTGATAGTGCTCCAGCAGCTTGCGACCCAAGGCGGCGTCGTCACGTTCGAGTACGGTGACCGGCACCAACGCCTTGGGTGTGCCAGCCGCCTTGGCTTTCTTGCCAGGGATCGCCGGTGCGGCCCGCACTATGTGTTCGGCAGCATCAATGATGTGCTGATGGCTGCGGTAGTTCTCACCCAGCATCACCCGCGTGGCACTCGGCGACGGGAACTCCTGGTTGAATGCCATGAAGTACTTGGGCGAACTGCCGCGCCAGCCGTAGATCGACTGCCAGTCATCGCCCACGCACAACAACGACGAGCGTTGCGCCCCCCGCCCGACATGCATCGCCGGGCCACGACTGCGGATCTCGCGCAGGCTGGCGCGGAGCCACGAGACGATCTGCGGCGACACATCCTGGAACTCGTCGATCATCAGGTGCGACATCGGGCGCAACAGCGGATCACTGAGCAGCTTGAGGTTTTCCGGGGTATTTTCGCCGAACAGCGAAAACATCCGGTTGTAGGTCATGATCGGCGGGGATTGATCGAGCAGATGGTCTTCCAGGGCTTTCCAGAAAATGCTCAGGGCCTCGAAGAAGAAGCGATCGGGATCGTCCTTGGCAAAGCTCATGTTGCCGACGGCGGTCGGCACGTCGAGTCCCAGGTTCTCGATAAACCCCGCGGCCATGACAAAGCTGTCCAGCAACGGCGCCGAGGCCAGCTCACCCTTGACCTTGTAATCAAAGCCGGGCCCGGCACTGGCGTCACCGGCGAGGCTGCTCAAAAGGCGCCTGGACGAATCGTAACTATCCAACCATATCAATGGCTTATGACAGAAAGCTTGAAACAGGGTGCGCTTTACCGCCCATTCTGCACGCACCGACAATTTTGCATTCGGCCGGCTGATCTGCGCGTTTTCCCGCGAGTCGAAGCCCAGCACTACCCAGGCATCCAACTCCGGGATATAGCCATGGCAGTGAAACTGCGCACCATTGATTTCGAAGGTCTGGCGGCTGGGTTCAATGCCCTTGATCGGCCACGCGCCGGCACGGAACCACAGGTCCTCGATCACATCACAGAGCTCTTCATCACGCTTGGCAGCCAGTTCGGTCACTGCCATGCGCTTCTGCACATCCGGATGGTCGCGCTCCAACTCCTTGAGTTGCAGGCCTTGTCGGGCCAGCGGCGTGATCAGCTCGCGAAATCGCGCGTGGCGGCCATGTAACTGGTGATAGCAGGCATTCATCTGCTGGCGCTGGGCATCACCGATACGCAGGTCGAACGGGTTGCTGTCAGCCTCTTCGAAACCCGCGCTGAGGTTTTCGAACGCCTGCAGGCGCTCAAAACCCGGCAGGCTGCGCACCATCGGCAGGATGCGCGAATGAAAGGTGCGCACCACGGCCTGGGCTTCTTTAAAACCAAGGGGTTGGCCCCAGAGGTTGAGGATTTCCATGAGCTTGTTGATGAAGTCTTTGCGCGACTCGCGGGTGAACGTCACGACGGTCATCGAGCTGAGTTCAAAGCCCAGGTAATGGGTGAGCAGCAGAATCCGCAGCACCAGCGAGGTCGATTTGCCCGCGCCGGCGCCGGCAATCACCGAGGTTGACGGCGTATCGCTGAAGATCATCTTCCATTGCGCCGCGCTCGGTAGGGCATGGGCCGGCAGGAGTCGGGCAACGTCGGCCTTGATACGCTTCTTGATATCGGCCGTGAGCGGCAGGCGCCAATCGTCGAACAGGCTGTCATCCACGCCCGGCGCACTGTGCTCGTCCGGCCGGAAGTCGCGGATCAGCAGGACTTGGCGGCCTTCTTCAAGGCCGTCCGCCTTGCCCTCGCGATAGCCGTACTCCACCCCTGCTTCATGGCCGCTGCGAAAACCGTCGGCCTGGCCGTGCAACCAGGAAAACCGGTGCTGGGCACGCAATCGGGTCAGGCCATGGCCAAACAGGCGAGCGGCGAGGCGTTTCAACAGAGGCATTTCTGCCAGGGGGCGCAGTTCAGGGGGCAGATCAGGCTTGTGTTGCGGCACGCGGACTCCTGCGATGAGCTGAGTTTCAACAAGGTCGCCATGGTCGCCGGAATTGCCGTTCAGTTCCACCAATTGCTTTGCCGTCATGCAGTTAGGCGATGAACTGAAAGTACAAGCGCCGGCTACCAATCTAATCGACTGATAGGAATCAGGCATTTTTTACGCTTTTTATCGATTATGCCCTGCTGGATCATAGGCGCCATCAACAGGAGACGATCATGCTTGAACTTCGACCTTTTACCACCTTGGGCGGCGCCCACCACGGCTGGCTCGATGCCCATCATCATTTTTCATTTGCCGAATACCATGATCCCAAACGCATGCACTGGGGCAACCTGCGGGTGTGGAACGACGACATCATCGCCCCTGGCACCGGCTTCCCGCAGCACCCGCACCGTGACATGGAAATCATCACTTACGTGCGTGAAGGCGCCATCAGCCATGCCGACAACCTGGGCAACAAAGGCCGCACCGAGGCCGGTGACGTGCAGGTGATGAGTGCCGGCACCGGCATCGCCCACAGTGAATACAACCTGGAAGCGACACCCACCAAGATCTTCCAGATCTGGATTATCCCGAACGAGGCCGGTTTGCCGCCATCGTGGGGCGCCAAGCCGTTCCCCAAAGGGGATCGAGAAGGCTTTGTCACGCTGGCCAGCGGCAAGGCCGGAGACAGCGAAAGCCTGCGCATTCGCGCCGATGCACGACTGGTAGCCGCCAATCTGAAGGCTGGGGAAACTGCGCAATACCGCCTGGACCAAGGGCGTCGGGCGTATCTGGTGCCGGCGACGGGCGTGATTGAAGTCAATGGCTTGCGTGCGCAAGCGCGAGACGGGGTTGCCGTGGAAGATGAGCAGATGTTGCAGGTGACGGCAATTGAAGACAGCGAGATCGTGTTGGTCGACCTCGCTTGACCTCTGGCCGGCCGGCGAAAGCGGTCTTGCGAGCGCTACCGCCGGCAAGCCGGCGCCTGCAGCAGGTTATTCGCTGATAGCGCCGTCAACCAGCACTTGTGCCTCTTCTACCAGCTGCTTGAGGTGATCTTCGCCGATAAAGCTCTCGGCGTAGATCTTGTAGATGTCCTCGGTGCCGGACGGACGCGCGGCGAACCAGCCGTTTTCGGTCATCACTTTCAAGCCGCCAATCGCCTGGTTGTTGCCCGGCGCATGGCTGAGGATCTGCTGGATGCTTTCGCCGGCCAGTTCGGTGGAGGTCACCTGCTCCGGCGATAGCTTGCCCAACAGGGCCTTTTGCGCCGGCGTCGCCTTGGCGTCGACGCGAATGGCAAAGGGTTCGCCCAACGCATCCGTCAAGCCACGGTAGATCTGGCTCGGGTCCTGGCCTTTGCGCGAGGTCATTTCTGCCGCCAGCAGCGCCGGGATCAAACCATCCTTGTCGGTGCTCCACACCGTGCCGTCCTTGCGCAGGAACGAGGCACCGGCGCTTTCTTCACCGCCAAAGCCCAGCGAACCCTCGAACAGCCCATCGGCGAACCACTTGAAGCCCACCGGCACTTCGTACAGGCGTCGACCGATGCGGGCGGCTACGCGGTCAATCAGGCCGCTGCTGACCACGGTCTTGCCCACGGCCGCGTCGGCACGCCAGTCGGGACGGTTCTGGAACAGATAGTCGATCGACACCGCGAGGTAGTTGTTGGGCGCCAACAGGCCGCCGGACGGGGTCACGATGCCGTGGCGGTCGTGGTCCGGGTCGCAGGCGAAGGCTACGTCGAAGCGCTCCTTGAGGCCGATCAGGCCTTGCATGGCGTAGCTGGAGGACGGGTCCATGCGGATCTGGCCATCCCAGTCGACGCTCATGAAGCGGAACGTCGAATCGACTTCGGTGTTCACCACGTCCAGGTTCAGGCGGTAATGCTCGGCAATCGCCGACCAGTAGCGCACCCCTGCTCCGCCCAGCGGGTCCACGCCCAGGCGCAGGCCGGCGCTGCGGATGGCGTCCATGTCGATCACATTGACCAGGTCAGCCACGTAGCTATTGAGGTAATCATGGCGATGGGTGGTGTCCGCCTTGAGGGCCTGCGCGTGGGTGATGCGCTTGACGCCAGCCAGCTTGTTCGCCAGCAGTTCGTTGGCCTTGGCTTCGATCCACTTGGTGACGTGGGTATCAGCCGGGCCACCATTGGGCGGGTTGTACTTGTAGCCGCCGCTTTGCGGCGGGTTGTGCGATGGCGTGATCACGATGCCGTCCGCCAGGCCGCTGGTACGGCCGCGGTTGTAGCAGATGATGGCGTGGGAAATCGCCGGCGTTGGTGTGTACTCATCGCCTTCGGCCAGCATCACGTGCACGCCATTGGCGGCCAGCACTTCCAGGGCACTGGCGCCGGCTGGCGTCGACAGTGCGTGAGTATCCAGGCCGACGAACAGCGGGCCGTTAATGCCCTGGGCTTCGCGATACAGGCAGATGGCCTGGCTGATGGCGAGCACATGCCATTCGTTGAAGCTCAAGTCGAACGAGCAGCCCCGGTGCCCGGAGGTACCAAAGGCCACGCGCTGGGTGGAGATTGCTGCATCAGGCTGGCCGGTGTAATAGGCCGTGACCAGTCGCGGGATATCCACCAGCAACTGGGCTGGCGCCGGCTTGCCCGCAAAAGGACTGATTGTCATGCATGAACCTCGGAAAGAAGGAATCGGAAAAGTCGCAGTTTACTGAGTGTTCGACTGCTGCGCGACGGTATCGATCCTACAACATTGAGAGAAAATTCATGCACTCACCCCATCTCTGCCTGCCGCAACGCGTCGCTCAACGCAGCCAGGGCTATATCCACGTTGGTTTGCCCCTCAAAGGTATGACTGATGCGCAGGTGCTGGCGATGCAGGCCGCTGACACTGAACAGTTCACCCGGGGCCAACACCACGTGCTCAGTCAGCAGGCGCTGGAACACCTGGCGCATGTCGACCGGTCGGGTGCAGCCAAGCCAAAACGTCGCCCCGGCGGCGGGCGCGCGGTAAGTCACCTGGTCCCCCAAGTGCTGGTCCAGGCGCTGGCCCATTTCGGCCGCCTGCTCGCGCAATTGCTGGCGCAGTGCGCGCAAGTGCTGGTCGATCCGGCCGCTCTGGTACAGGCGCGCAATGGCACGCTGGCGGATCGATGACAGGCGAAATGAACGCAGCAGAAACTGACGCTGCAATTCACTGCTCATGCGCCGGGACAGCAGATAGCCAAAGGGGGCTTCCGCACCCAGTACCTTCTCGAACGAAGAAAAAACGATCAACCGTTCGGGGTTCACCAACTCCCGCAGGGGCGCTTGCGCCCCCTTGAAACCCAGCTCGCCGAAGGTGTCGTTCTCCAGCAGCCAGCAGCCGTATTGCTCGAGCAACTGCGCGACGCCCAGGCGTTCGCTGATCGACATCGCCACCCCCGAGGGCATGCTGACCGCCGAGGACAGCAACACCAGGTGCACAGGCTCATCACGTAACAGTTGATCGAGGGTCGCCATGTCCAGGTGTCCGTCGGGCGTCCAGGGCAGCTCGATGAGGTGCACCCCGGCATCCTGGAATAGACGCAGGATCAGCCAATCACACGGTGACTCCACAATCACCGTGGTGCCCCGCAGGCCCAGCACCTCGATCAGAATGTCCAACACCCCGCGCAGATCCGCACCGATATACACCTCGTCGGCGTGCCAGCAGCGCGTGGGCGATGTGGTGTAGCGCGCCGCCAACGCCGCGCGCAACTCCCACACGCCGCACGGCTGCGACCACGGCTGCAACGGATGCGGATAGTGACGCACCAACTCGCGCTCCAAACGCAACAAGCTGCTATCCAGGGATGCCAGCAATGCCGGCTCATCGCCGCTGAGCACCAGCATGCCCGGGCGACGGGCCGCCGCGTAGAGCCGATCGAGCAAATCGCCGCCGGCACAGGCCGACGGGCTCACCGACAGCGGCCAGGCGTAATAGCCCGATTTCGCCACCGAATAGACCCTGCCCTCCTTCTCCAACAGCGAATATGCGTATTGGATCGTCGAGATCGATACGTTCAGGCGCCCGGCCAGTTGGCGCAAGGACGGCAGTTTTACCCGGGCATCGGTACTGACCTGGTTGATCAGGCTGATCATGTAGCGATAGACCGCCTGATACGCGAAGTCAGCCTGCCGCTCGCCGCGCAGGCTCATTGACCGGACAATTGCAGGGCCTGCGCAGGGTTGCGGGCCGTTGCGCGGGCGCCGCGCGGTTTACTGCCCGTAATGACCATCGGCCGTTTCTGGTACAGGTGCAGCAACAACGGCAGCGGCAAGCCACTGGTGTCCACCACCCACTGCTGCAGCATGTCGGCGCAGGGCTTGCCCTGCAGCAGTTTGTGCAGCTCAGGCAGGGCCACCAACATGCCGGGATGGCACTGGCGCAAATAGCATTCGAGCCGTTCGCCATGATGGATAAACGGCGAAAACAACAGGCAATTCAGCTGGGTTTCATCCAGGCCGAAAAACTGGTTGGCCTGGGTGGCCGACAAGGTGCGGCCATCACCGGTGCAAGCCTCGGCGAACATCGCCTCGCTCAGGTGCAGGCGGCGCATGAACGGCGCCACCTGCTGGATAAAACCTTCAACGCCCATTTCGTAGTCCAGCGCGCGCAGGCACTCGGCCTGCAACCCACGCAGGTGGGCCATCAGCAAGGGATAGGAAAAGGCCGGATGGCTGAAATGAAAGCCCAAGGCGTCAGGGGTGTGGGCCATGAACTCGGTGAGCAAGGACGACGACCGGGGGTCGACGCCATCGAGCAGGTCGGCAATGCCGATGTACGCCAAGTGGCGGTGGCCGGCGAGACTGGGGGTGGCGCGAGGCGCATGTTCTTCGCCGTACAGGTCGTCGTAGTAAGCGGCGCTCCATTCTTCCATGCGCGCGAACAAGCCGTTCAGCGACTGGGGCCAGGCTTTGGGGGCAGCGACACCGGCGCCCAGCGCGGTCTTCTTCAGCCAGGCAAGCAAGTGGCTCTGTTTGCGTGGCGAATCGCCACTGACCAGCGCATGCACACCGCCGCGCCAGGTGCTGGCCCGCTGGTAGAAATCCCCCAAGGCCAGGTAGGTGTCATTGCTCAGCGCCGCGCGACAGTCTCCGGAGGTCATGTGCCCCACCATCACCCGATTGCGCTGGCTGATTTCGCGCCCGGCGGCATTGGCCGGGCGAAGGTGGTTGAAGGGATGAACGTCGTGGTTTTCCACCATCAACAACTCCACGCGCGGGTCGTCGTGGAGAAACAGGCGGCTGTAGCCTCGATTGAGGGTGTCGAGCCTGCTCTCGGTCATGCCGGGGTAGCGCAGCGTCGCGACCCGCAAGTGAAAGGTACGCGGGGCCCGGCCGGCAATACTCAGCTGCGCCGCGCGCAGCAACGCCAGGGTGTAGCTGCTGACCTCGCCGCCGCCGTGGGCGATCAGCACCTTGTAATCCCCCACCTGTTCCATGCCACCCGCCGCGACCACGATGCGCTGGATCAACAATTGAAGTGCAGTACGTTCAGCGCGATTAAAGTGCCCGATCAAGCGTTGCAGAACTTGCTGGTAAACATACGTCATGGCTTGTTCGTGAATAGTGCTCATCATTCTACTACCTGAGTTGAAATATCAGTTTCAAGCAACTGCTGACAGTGTTTGCTTGAGCTATTGCGCAGATAAGAAGTTCGCCCGCCGCCAGGTGCACCGATGAATAGACACTAGCACCGCGCAACAAAACGACACGGATCTCCTCGGGCATGGCTCACGCCTGGAAAGCGCACAGAAAGCCTTTATTACTGGGCCGAAGCGCGCCGAGGCGGCCATCCTAGGACTATTCCTACGCCCTCCTACGCACCTTTACCCAACAACTTGAAGAAACATCCGACAAATTGATTCGAGCAACTTCTTGCTGTCCACACTGTGAACTTCCCCTGCAAGTAAGCGCTCGCCCTGCACCATGTCTCGGCTGCGCGATGAGTTCGAAGCTCTCGCGGATGACACATCAAATAGTCAATCATTGCTCAGTCCTTGAGATGAAAGTGAAGGGCAATTATCAGCGCTGGAATAATGATTAATAGATACAGAAGCTGGCCGAAAACCAGTGCAGATAGACAACGCCGCAGGCGTTAATGACGCGCACACAACAACGCCGCGCTGGAATTCAACGCGGCGTCAGGGGGAAAGCCAGGAATCAGGGGCTCAAATGCAGGGTGATCAACTTGAAGCCGGCGCGGCTTCAGCCCTGTCAAATGGCGCATTTGCCCCATGCGCCAGTGGTCCGGAACACTCGTTTGCGAATATTCCTACGCCTTAAACAGCTTCAACCTGCAGTGCCACACGCTCGCGGCACGGGCATTCGTCCATGTAGCGGTGTGCTTCCACGAACTGATTGAATGGAAACACCGTGGTTTTCAGCGGTACCAGCACGCGATCAGCAGTCAGCTGGTTGATATCCCGCAGGGCGCGCTGCAAGGCGACCTGGTCCTGGATGATGCCCAGCTCAGGCTTGCCGGTGAAGTTACCGATGCAGTGCACAAAGAACTGAATGTTCTTCTGGAACGCCGCACAGGCCGGGAATGGCGTCTGGTTGCCACCTTGCAGGCCATAGAGCACCAGGCTGCCACGTGGCGCCAGCACATCACCGAGCAGCGACATCTGCGGGCCGCCCAAGCCATCGAACACCACGTCCACGCCGCGATTGTCGGTGAACTTGTTGATCTGCATCAGCAGGTCCTGTTCTTCGGTGACGATGACTTTCTCCGCACCAAGGGACAGCAGGTATTCGCGCTCTTCGCTGTCCTTGGTCGCGGCAATCACCCGCACACCCAGGGCTTTGCCCAGTTGCACAAAGGAAGGACCAGCGCAGTGGCTGGCGTCCGTCACCAGGGCAAACTGCCCGGGCTTGACGCGTGCCAGGTCCACATACGCAAAGTAGGCGATCAGCAGCGGCGTGTAGTGCACGCTCGCTTCAATAGGGCTCAAGACATCCGGGTAGCGGGTCAGGGCCGAACGGGGCAGGACGATCTGTTCGCCATACACCGGGTAATCATTGGGGCTCTCGGCCGGAAAACTGGCGACTTTATCGCCGACGGCCAAGTCATCCACGCCATCGCCTACGGCAACCACGACACCGGCCATCTCATGACCAAGGCCGGACGGCAGGCGTGCATGGGAAGACGCCAGGTTCTGGCGCCACAGAATGTCATACCAGCTGATGCCAATCGCTTCGACACGCACCTGCACTTCGCCCGGTGCGGGCTGCGCGGCTGCATGCTCTTCGCATTTGAGCACCTCGGCCGGACCAAACTTGTGAAAACGGATCGTGCGGGACATCGCAAACCTCGTCAAAGTAACCTCTAATGCCATGAACTCTATCTGGGCTTTCCAGGTAAGACCACCGGTCGCCGTTAATAGTCGACATGTCTGTTATTGATTCCGCAACTGAGGAATTGACCTCAAGTATCGTAGGAAAACTCAATTATCCTGTGCAGAGTACCAGCCTTTCCCCGTAAGATTCATGCCGGTCATTGTTCCTATGTGGCCGCTCTCGTCAAGTTTGCTGACTCTTCCAGGACACAAGATGAACCGTAACGACCTGCGTCGTGTCGACCTTAACCTCTTGATCGTATTCGAAACCTTGATGCATGAGCGCAGTGTGACCCGCGCTGCCGAGAAATTGTTCCTGGGCCAGCCGGCGATCAGCGCGGCATTGTCGCGCCTGCGTGGGTTGTTCGATGACCCGCTGTTCATACGTACTGGCCGCAGCATGGAACCGTCGGCCCGCGCGGTCGAAATCTTCGCCCTGCTCTCCCCGGCCCTGGACTCGATTTCCACCGCCGTCAGCCGCGCCGCCGAGTTCGACCCGGCGACCAGCACCGCCGTTTTCCGTATCGGCCTGTCCGATGACGTCGAATTCGCTCTGCTGCCCCAACTGCTCAAGCGCCTGCGCGCCGAAGCCCCCGGCATCGTGCTGGTGGTGCGCCGCGTCAACTACATCCTGATGCCCGGCCTGCTCGCTTCCGGCGAAATCTCGATTGGCGTCAGCTACACCGCCGACCTGCCGGCCAACGCCAAGCGCAAAGTCCTGCGCCGCAGCCTGCCGAAACTGCTGCGCGCCGACAGCGTGCCGGGTTCCCTGAGCCTGGACGACTTCTGCGCCCGCCCCCACGCGCTGGTGTCGTTTGCCGGCGACTTGAGCGGGTTCATCGACGAAGAACTGGAAAAGCTCGACCGCAAGCGCCACGTAGTGCTGGCCGTGCCGCAGTTCAACGGCCTGGGCACCTTGCTCTCAGGCACCGACATTGTCGCGATCGTCCCCGACTACGCCGCCGAAGCCCTGACCGCCGCCGGTGGCCTGCGCGCCGAAGAGCCGCCGTTGCCGGTGCGCTCGTTTGAACTGCACATGGCGTGGCGAGGGTCGCAGGATAATGATCCGGGGGAGCGGTGGTTGCGGTCGCGGATTCAGATGTTTTTTGGCGACCCTGAGAGTCTCTAGGGGCCGGATGGCGGGCTGTTTATCCGATCACTTCTGCCTTTTCAAGGACCATGGAGATCCATCCACCTCCAGTGCATTGCTACATTGGGGGCATATCTGAGGGCATGCTTTGGATGGTTCGAAAAGGATGCCCCCAGTCTAAGGTCTAGCAGCCCAAATCTCGAAAAATCACACGCTGATGACGGGATTGGCAGGGGCAAACTCGGCGTAGGACTACAGGAAGTTGGCGATGGAAAACATCCCATTGAGCGCGATCCAGTCCCACGAGATGAGAATCAAATAAGCCAGAAAATTCAGCTAAAGAACCCAATGACGAATAGCTTATGAACACTTAAGCTGCGAGCTATTACAAGCAGCTCGAGGGTCGACTGATGTCATTTGATTTCCACCACCTTCTACTCGTTTTTACCGCCTACATTGTTGGAGCGGCAAGCCCGGGGCCCAGCAATATGCGGATCATGGGCGTTGCCATGCACCAAGGCAGAAAACCTGCGCTGATGCTTGCAGCCGGAGTGATCAGTGGTTCTTTTTTTTGGGGATCGATGGCCGCCACAGGCGTCTCGGCCATTTTGCTTCAGTTCGCAGAGGCACTCTTCGTGCTCAAGATCGTCGGCGGAGCATACTTGCTGTTCCTAGCCCTGAAAGCGGGACGTTCTGCCCTGACACCTGACGAGAAAATTGAGAAAGCGCTGGGCGCAGCACCGCCTATCTCGGGTTTTGGCCTCTACCGGCGGGGCTTGCTTATGCACCTGACCAACCCAAAGGCATTACTGGGTTGGATCGCCACGATGACGCTCGGCCTGGGACCACAAGCGACACCTGTAACAGTTATGATCATCCTGGCTGGCTGTGCCGTGTTGAGCATTTCTATTTTCTGCGGTTATGCGATCGTTTTCTCCACGGCACCGATGATTCGGGGTTATCGCAGGGCGCGCCGATGGATTGAAGGCACCCTTGCGTTGGTCTTTGGCGCAGCAGGTTTTAAGCTGCTGTTCTCGCGCGCGTGATTCAATGCCTGCTCTTGTAGGGATGGCCTAAGTTCGAAAGCCATCCACCAGCTGCTTGAGTCGTGTGGCTTGTCGTTCAAGATCGTCACAAGCAAGCAGTGTGGCCTGCAGGTTTTCCACCCCTTCCTGGTTGAGGTTTTTGATCTCGGTGATGTCGATGTTCAGTGAACCGATGACCGAAGTTTGCTCTTCAGTTGCTGTCGCCACCGACTGGTTGATTCCGTCAATCTCGCCGATGCGCTGACTGACGCTGCCCAGCCGCTCACCGGCCTGGTTGGCGATAATCACGCCGTCCTTACTGTAGCGCTCGCTTTCGTTCATGGTGAGTACCGCCTCACGTGCGCCCATCTGAAGCTCTGCAATCATTGTATGGATCTCTTGGGCTGACGTCTGCGTGCGGTAAGCCAGGCTGCGAACTTCGTCAGCTACAACAGCAAACCCACGCCCGGCTTCACCCGCCCGCGCGGCCTCGATCGCGGCATTGAGTGCCAGCAGGTTGGTCTGTTCGGAAATGCCCTTGATGACTTCAAGAATTCGACCGATATTTTCGGTCTTACCATTCAGCGCCTCTATGTTGCTGCATGACGTGCGGATTTTCCCAGAGAGCGCGCCCATGGCATTTATCGTTTGGGTCACCACCTCGCGGCCATCTTCAGCCTGGCACCGGGCATCCGACGCCTGAAGGGAAGCGTCACCCGCGTTACGCGCGATTTCCTGGGCCGCCGCGCCGAGTTCGTTAATCGCGGCCGCAATACTGTTGGTGCGATTGGCCTGGTCGTCCGAGTTCGACATTGACGCACTAGAGGTCTGCGTTACACGCCTGGCCACTTCATTGACATGCTCGGTAGCAGAAGACACTTCACGTATTGAGTGCTGAATACGTTCCACGAAAAGGTTGAAGTCTGCGGCCAGTTCTCCGAACTCATCTTTCGAATGCGCACTCAAGCGGCGGGTAAGGTCGCCCTCTCCCTGGGCGATATCCCGCATGGTTGTACCTATCAACCTCAGGGGCCGCATCAGTACGCGAATAAGCAAGCCCAGCAAAAGCAGCGTGGTCGCAACGGCAATAACCATCGACAAAATGGCGGAAGTGCGAAAATCATCAAGTGCCGCATAAGCTTTGCTTTTGTCGATGGACAAACCGATATACCAGTTCACCGAAGGCAGTCCCTTGATCGGCGAGAACATCAAAATTTGAGGTTTTCCGTCCTGCTCCGTCTCGCTGATATGGGAGCTAAGTGATGGCGTGTTCAGGGGGTAAATATCGCTCAATTGCTTCATCACCCGTTCTTTTTCTGGATGAACCAACACCCTGCCATCTGCGTTGACCAGAAAGGCATAGCCAATTCCACCTAGGTCGAGCGAGCTGACAATGGTCGCCAGCGTCTCCAGTGTAAGATCCCCGCCTACCACTCCAAGCGGCTGGCCGTCCTGACTGACCGGCGTTGCAATGGTCATCATCAGTTGCCCTGTCGTCACATCGAGGTAAGGCTCAGTCAGCGTTGTCCCTCCTGCAGCCATTGCGTCGGTATACCAAGGCCGGGTGCGAGGATCGTAATCAGCAGGTAGATCGTCCTTTGGCCGGATGACGAAACTACCGTTACGACTGCCTAGATAAGTGAAGGTAAACGTCGATAGCAACGACCTCTGCTCCAGCAGCCGCGTGATGTTTTGCGACGCGGGATCATTGGCAACCGCCTGGGCAACATGATCTATTAGAAGTACCCGCCCAGAGAGCCAGGACTGAACGCTTGCAGCCGTGATCTTGCTCATTTCCTCTAGGTGGTTTTCAAGGTTCGAGCGAATGGTTTTGCGCTGAATCAAGTCGTTGTAAAGCGTAAAAAGCGAAAACGCTGCGACAACAACGAATGATGCTGCAAGCAATACCTTATGACTGAACTTCAGGTTCGCAATCATCATGGTTTATCTCTAGGCGTGAAGTGTTGTAATTGTTATTCGATACCAAGGTGCGTCGATGAAGGCTTGATGACGGCCAGCTGTGGATAGGCCACCAGTTTCTCGAGGTGCAGTTCAGTGCTCTCCAGCCATGATTCAGTGATTGATCGGAAATGCTCCATATCCCGGCAGCGTATTCGGAGGCAGTAATCAAGCGCACCACTCACCAAGTGACACTCAATGACTTGCGGGCAAGCACTGACAAGCGCCTCAAATACCTTTTGCGTGCTGCATCTCCTGCCCTCATCCAGTGTCACTAGAACCACCAGTGATAAACCGGGTAATAGCTTGCGCTCGTCAATAAATGCCCCGTAACCGCGGATGACGCCCAGCCTCTCCAGCTTGCGAACGCGTTGCTGACAAGGGCTCTCGCTCAAGTGCACCAGTGAGGCGAGTTTTTTATAGGTGATGCGCCCATTGCGGCGCAATACGTCGACGATGGCCGCGTCGATGCGTCCCAAACCCTCATGGGCCGCGTGGTTCTTTGTTCCGCTGGTCATAGCCAAAGCATTTCACTTAAGCCCGTTGGACAGAAACTGCTGCAGGCGCTCGCTTCTGGGGTTATCCAGAATTTCAGGTCCGCCCTGCTCTTCAACCAGTCCTTGATGAAGGAACAGCAGTTGGTTCGACACTTTGCGTGCAAACCCCATTTCATGGGTCACCATGATCATGGTGCGCCCCTCTTCAGCAAGCCCCTGGATGACTTTGAGCACCTCGCCCACCACCTCAGGGTCAAGCGCCGAGGTGGGTTCGTCGAACAGCATGACTTCGGGCTCCATGGCGAGGGCGCGGGCGATCGCTACCCGCTGCTGTTGACCACCGGAAAGAAATGCAGGGAACTGATCGGCAACACGGGCAGGCAAGCCGACTTTATCCAAGTATCGCCGCGCACGGTCTTCTGCGTCTTTTTTGCTGATGCCTAGCACCCGACGCGGGGCAATGGTGATGTTTTCCAACACGGTCATGTGTCCCCACAGGTTGAAATGCTGGAAGACCATGGCCAAGCGGGTACGCAGTCGTTGCAGCTCGCGGTCATCCGCCACACGTAATCCAGCATGATTTTTAACCATGCAAATTGGTTTGCCATCCAAACTCATGGCACCGTCGTTGGGTGTTTCGAGAAAATTGATACAGCGCAGGAACGTACTCTTTCCCGAACCGCTCGCGCCGATCAGGCTAATGACATCGCCCGTTTTGGCCTGCAGGGAAACACCCTTGAGTACTTCATGGGTACCGTAACTCTTGTGTAGTCCGTCAACCGTCAATTTGTACATTTTCGCAATCATCCTCTAAGCGGGTTGGGAGCGGCCCTGTCAGATACAGGGCTCAGTGAGTCGGCCCTAAAAAGGCCAGCCAATGACGTTCGGCAATTCGGAACACTCCGACCAACGCAAAGGTGACCGCCAGGTAAATCAGTGCCGCAATCCCAAACGATTGAAAGGTTAAAAAGGTCGCTGAGTTCGCGTCACGGGCAACTTTGAGAATGTCCGGCACCGTGGCGGTGAATGCCACCGTGGTTGAGTGCAGCATCAAGATCACTTCGTTGCTGTAATACGGCAGCGAGCGACGCAAGGCTGACGGCATGATCACAAACGCATAGAGTTTCCATCCCGAGAGGCCATACGCTTTTGCCGCCTCGACTTCGCCATGAGCGATGTTGCGAATGGCCCCGGCAAATATCTCGGTGGTGTAAGCGCACGTGTTCAGAGCGAAGGCAAGAATGGTGCAGTTCATTGCATCGCGAAAGAATGCGTCCAACACAGGCTGAGCGCGTATTGCGGCGAGGCTGTAGATTCCGGTGTAGCAGATCAGCAGTTGGATGTAGAGCGGTGTCCCCCTGAACAGGTAGGTATAAAACTGCACTGGCCAGCGCACGTAAAACCTGGGGGACACGCGTGCGATGGACAATGGAATAGATACGATAAAGCCGATGAAAAGCGATGCGCTGAGCAACCATAGTGTCATGGCCAGACCAGTGATTTGCTGGCCATCGCTGTAGACGAATGACCTCCAGTACTCCTGCAGTAGTTCGATCATCGCACTGCCTCCCGTAAACCCGCGGCGTAGTGTTTTTCCAGACAGCGCAGGACGAAGTTGGAGATGCTGGTGATGATCAAATAGGTCAGTGCAGCCAGTACCAGGAAAAAGAACAATTGATAGGTACTTTTTCCTGCGTCCTGGGCAGCCTTTACCAAATCAGCCAGGCCGATGATCGACACCAATGCGGTGGCTTTAAGAATTACCATCCAGTTATTACCCAGCCCCGGGAGGGCAAACCGCATCATTTGCGGGAATACCACAAAGCGAAAACGCTGGGCGCGACTTAACCCATAGGCAGTAGCGGCTTCGACCTGTCCACGGGGTACGGCCAGCATGGCGCCGCGGAAAGTTTCGGTGAAATAGGCGCCGTAGATAAAACCAAGGGTGATGATTCCTGCGACGAAGGGATTGATTTCGATGTACTGCCAGCCCAATGCCACTGTGATGACCGTCAGCCAGGTTTGCAGACTGTAGAAAATCAACAGCATCAGCACCAGATCCGGCACCCCACGAATCAGTGTGGTGTAGAGCTGCGCGGGCATACGCAGCAGCTTGAGACTGGACAGTTTAGCGCTGGCGCCCATCAACCCGAGCAATACGCTAAGCAAAAGAGAGCACAGGGACAGCTTGACGGTCATCCAGGTGCCTTCGAGCAGCAGCGGGCCGAAGCCTTGCAAGCTGAATGCAGAGAGCCCCAATGCGCCTAATAATGGTTCAAACATGATCAACAACCTATAGCGAAAACGCCCATCCAGCGGACGAGCGCCGGGTGGTTATTTGCCGCTGTAAAGATTCAGATCGCCAAAATGCTGCTTCTGGATCGAATCATAGGTGCCATCGTCGTGAAGAGCCTGGATCGCTTTATCCAGCAAGGCCTTGAGCTCTGTATTGCCCTTGGCGATGCCGATGGCTGTTTTGGAGGGAAGATAAGGGCTCTCGACCGACGGGCTCATTTCGTAGTCAGCGCCCTGGGGGGAGTTGATAAAACCCAGTTGGGCTTGAAGCGCATCCTGAAGGGATGCATCCAGCCGCCCCGCTACCAGGTCGTAATACACCTGATCCTGGTTCTGATAGGACTGGATTTTTATCCCGGCTTTGTCCAGCACGGCCTTGGCGTAAGCTTCCTGGATACTGCCTTGAAAATAGCCAACCGTTTTGCCTTTGAGTGATGCCACATCCGTGCTCAGGTCCGACCCCTTCTTGAACACATAGGACGTGAATCCGGAGAAAAGCTCGCTTGAAAAATCAATGGCTTTTTCACGAGTGGCCGTCACGGTCATGGATGACAGGATACCGTCGAACTTGCCGGCCCTGAGGCCTGGAATCAGGCCATCAAAATCGCTTTCCACCCAGATGCATTTGACTGAAAGCTTGGCGCAAATCGCGTTGCCCAAGTCAATATCAAATCCCTTGAGGCTGCCATCGGCGGCCTTGGACTCAAACGGCGCGTAATTGGCATCTACGCCGAAACGCAAGGTGGAGTATTCTTTGGCAGACACTGCACTTGTGCACAACGCCAAGCCCATTACTAAACATAGCTTCTTTAGCGAAATCATAATTACATCCCTAGATATTGTAGTTGGATTAAGGGCAGTAAACATCCGACAGCATTAACCATGACGCTCGTTATTATTTAGCGAGACCTGCGTCTCGACTTGAACGTTACCTGAGTACGGCGACTTTACGAATATGGCAAATTGAACGTTATCACGAGCAAAATGCTCGCCTTTCAAGCAGACACCAATTTCATCATTAACAGTCCACTGACAATCAATACGGCGGCCACGATACGCAACAGCGTGGCGGGTTCACCCATGAAGAAAATACCTGCAGCAAAAGCTCCCACAGCGCCGATCCCCGTCCAGATGGTGTATGCCGTACCCAGCGGCAAGCTCTTCATCGAGAAGGACAACAGCGCAAAACTGGCAATTACGGTTACAAATGTAATGACCGTGGGCACTAATCGCGTAAACCCTTCAGATTGCTTCATCGAAAAAGCCCACACCACTTCAAATACTCCTGCAATGATCAAACTCACCCAAGCCATGAGCAACTCCTAAACGATAAAAAACGCATAGACTGTTCGCGCCAGACGCAATTAAAACGTCAACGTTATTAAAAAGACCCCCGCGAGGACGGGGGTAAAGACGGGTTGACCAAACCCTAGTTTCGTGATGTTTTCAACTCAATCACTTGAATGTTGCGTCCAGCGCGAACGCAATATCCTTGATCAAGTCATCTGGATCTTCCAATCCGACTGAAAAGCGCAAATGACCGTACTGGCGGAACTCTTCGGGGTACTTGTCAAAGCCACCTCGACCCTCTGCACCTACGTGCACGATCAGTGATTCGTCGTGCCCTAATGAAACGGCCGACGTGATGATGCGCAGGTTCGAGACAAAGCGGTTCTGGGCATCAGGATCACCCTCTACGGCAAACGCCATCACTGCACCATAGCCCTTGCCCGCAAATTGCCGGCGCGCCAACTCGTGCTGTGGATGGGAGGACAAACCGGGGTAGTAGACGTAGGCAATCCGATCGTCGTTGTCCAGAAAGTGAGCCAACTTCTCGGCCGAGTTCAGCAATTGCTTTAAACGCAGAGGCAACGTGACCGATCCGCGCATTATCATCCATGCATTGAACGGAGAAATGGTCGCACCGAGGTCAACCAAGGCATCGTTCTTGATCTTGTTGATCAACTGGTTGGAGCCGATCACCACCCCACCCATGGCATCACCATGACCATTGATGTACTTGGTCAATGAGTGAATGACAAAGTCGACGCCGTGTTGACTTGCACGGAAAAATGGAGGGGGCGTGAACGTGGCATCTACAGAGATCAGCGCGCCATGGGCGTGTGCAATTTCAGCCAATGCGGCAATGTCTGCAACTTTCGTGGTGGGGTTGGCGATCGTTTCAGTGTGGATCAGTTTGGTATTGGGCCGAATGGCATTACGCACCGATTCGAGGTCACCGACATCCACGAAGGTGGCTTCAATGCCGTAACGCTCAGGCAGGAGTTCGGCGAAAAGCCGCCAGACCGCCTGGTAGGTGATGTCACTGACAATGACATGGTCGCCACTTTTCAGGAATGAAAAAAACACTGAGTGCAACGCCGCGACACCGGTCGCGAATACCACCGCATCTTCACACCCTTCAAGGGCCGCGAGTTTTTTCTCAAGGCAGACCTGGTTGTGACCTTGATTGCGTGTGTACACGAGCCCATCCGGACTCGACCAGTCCATGGTCGCGGGGTCTTCCGGCAAGAGATAGGAGTTCGCCATAACCAATGGCGTACGGACGGCGCCACTGGTGACATCCGCGACATTGCCGCCATGAACAGCAAGTGTCGCTGCAGATAATGTCGAAAGGTTGTGCTTATCGGGGCGCATGTCGATTCCTCGTTATTGTTGTGTAATTCATTCTTGAGTTGAGCGAATTGTTTAGCTTCCACTCACACCGTTGATGCAAATGACCTTGGGCTGCGTCATATCTTCGTAAGCAAAACGTACGCCCTCGCGGCCCATGCTCCCGTACTTGAAACCGCCGAAAGGCATTGCATCAAAGCGGTAGTCGGAAGAGTCGTTGATCATCACCCCGCCCGCCTCCAGTCGTTTAGCGGCGGTCATTGCAACCTTCAGATTGCTGGTGAAGATCCCAGCATGCAGGCTGTATTCAGGCTCGTTAGCCAGCGCTAACGCTACATCCAGGGAGGCGACGCTCTGGAGGATGACCACCGGGCTGAACACTTCTTCGCACCACAACTTGCATTGGCGGTCGACGCCTTCCAGCACGGTAGGCGAATAGAGCGAGCCGTTGCGTGTGTTGCCAAACAACAACGTGGCGCCTTTGGCAATGGCGTCATTGACCACTTCCTCGGTACGCTTGGCTGACGCCTCGGTAATCATCGGCCCTACGTCCGTCTGCTCATCAGCAGGGTTGCCGACGATCAACTTAGAGGTCTGTTCAACAAAGCGCGTTTTGAAGGCTTCATAGAGTGAGGCCTCAATGAGGATCCGTTGGGTACCGATGCAGTTTTGTCCGGCCGCCCAGAAAGCCCCCGACACGCATGAATCAACGGTTTCATCCAAATCACAATCAGCCATCACGATGACCGGCGCATTACCGCCAAGGTCCATCGCTAGCTTCTTGAGGCCAGCTGTACGAGCGATCTGCTCACCCGTGACAAAGCCGCCGGTGAAAGACACCATGCGCACCGCACGGTGGGCCACAAGAGCCTTGCCCAGGGCGGCGCCGCCTGTTGCGACGGTGGCAACAACCGGAGGCAGACCCGCGTCGATCAAGCACTCCACCAGCTTGATCGCTGATAGCGGTGTGAGCTCAGACGGCTTGAGAACAACTGCATTTCCTCCTGCAATGGCAGGCCCCAATTTATGCGCGACCAGGTTAAGCGGGTCGTTGTAAGGGGTGATGGCAACGATGACGCCCAACGGTTCACGGGTGAACCAGCCCTGACGAGATTCAGACCCGACATAGGCGTCAAAAGGAATGACTTCACCGGCATTGCGCTTGGCTTCTTCGGCGGACAACTTCAAGGTATTGACGCATCGCAACACCTCCTTTCGCGCCTGCTTCAGCGTTTTTCCTGACTCCGCGACGATCAGTTTGGCAAAGGAGTCCTTGTCACGCTCGACTGAGCTTGCGGCCTTTTCCAAGATACGCGCACGCTCATGGCGCGGCAGATCCTTGGCAATCAAGGCACCTAAAATGGCGGTGTCAACTATCGTGGTAGCGGATGATGCGGGTATGTCTGCCACTTCACCCACTTTGCTGCCGTCAAACGGGCTGAGCACCGTAATGGCCTTATAATCAGCAGCGAGCGAGAGACTCAAGCTATTCATGATTACTTACCTGACGTGGTTTTGTGGTTGTGGATGCTTACGATGTCGGCGAGCAAGGCAAATGCGGTTTCAAAACGACCTGCCCCCGCACCCACTACAGTGACGGGACCGAGAATGGCCGTGTTGAAGGTAATTGCGTTGGTGGCTCCGCTCACGGCTGAGAGCGCGTCGCTCGCCGGCAAGAGCTTCGGACTCACTGATGCTGAAATCGAACCATCGCTCCGTTTCTCTGCGCTGCCAATCAGCTTCCAGCGGGCATTTGCTTTCGTCGCCTCGGCAATATCCTTGGCCGTGATTTGAGAAATCCCTTTGCACAGGACGTCGCTTGGTTTGAGTTTTGCGCCTAGCAGTTCATTGGCGAGGATGACAACCTTCAAGCGCACATCGTGCCCTTCTACATCCGCTGTTGGGTCAGCTTCGGCATACCCCAATTCCTGCGCTTTTGCGACGGCACTGGAGAAGTCCAACCCCGTCTCCATGCTGGAGAGGACAAAGTTTGAAGTACCGTTGAGGATCCCCTTGAAGCCGGTGATTTCCGCGCCTGCCAGTGACTCCTTGGCCAAACGGATAACCGGGGTCCCGCTCATGACAGAACCTTCAAATTCAAAGCGGGCGCCGGTGCTATCGGCCAGCGTCTTCAAGCTTTGTGCATGCAGCGCCACGGGCCCTTTGTTCGTGGTCACGACACTGACGCCCTTTTCCAGAGCCCAGCGGCAGAAGGTCGTAGCCGGTTCACCATCCACAGGATTGGTGAACGTTGCCTCAGCGACAATATCGGCGCCAGAGAAGCGGATAACGGTTTCGTTTGCCGGCTCAGCAGTCCCGCCGGCCAGGGTCCTGAAACTGCCTTTAGCAGCAGGCACTGCTGCCAATTCACGAGCGTCCAGGCCGTCTTTGTTAATGATCGAACCGAGGTAAAGGTCACTGACACCGACAATCTTCAAGGTAAAACCTAATTCATCGGCCCAACGCGAATTCTTATCGGCAATAAGCTGGGTCAGCGCGCGGTTAACGCCACCAAATCCAAGCAACGCAATTTTGTATTCAGTCACGACAGGGTTCTCATTGTTATGTTGTGGTGCTGAGATAGTAAGCCGCCAACTTAACTTTACGAATATGGCAAACAGAACGTTGTTGCGAGCAAAATGCTCGTACAACAGCGCAACTTGCTATTTTGTGCTCGACAGAACAAAAGACGTTACGGTATTCAGGACTCCCGGCAGCGTCGAGATCTCACTCCATACCCTGTGGATACGATCTGCATTCATCGCCTGAACCGTCAGTACAATATCGAGGTCGCCACTCATCACATTGCAGGAAATAACTTCAGGCATTGCACCAACGGAACGAACAACTTCTGAATCTCGCATACGATCCTTACGATAAACGAAGACTAATGCATTAATGGGTCCTGCATCAGCTGAAGGCATACCTTTAATAATTGTGTAGCCTCGGACATACCCATCGCGCTCCAATCGCTCAATCCGCAGCCTGACTGCGTTCCTGGACAAATTGACTTTTAGGGCAATATCGTTGTGGGCCAACCGTGCATTGCGAGTCAGCTCCTCCAAAATCTTTTCATCAACTTTATCTAAAACACGTTTCATCTCTGGCTCCGGACTTATAACGAGTGAGACTCCGTGTCTTTTGATAATGCCCTGACCAGTGAGATCAGCGACCTGACGTCGTTGGGAATTGAAGTACAGTCTTGTTCAGCAACTACAGGAACACCAATTGTATTTAGGTGGCCAACAATCTCTGACTTTTGGGTTGCAGTGCCAACTTTCGACGGATGTGTGGTTGCCAGGCAAATCATGGGGATCATCAAGCTGCGTCTGCTTACACGTGCAGCGCGCAAGCCGATGGCGGTATTGGGACTGACCAGATATCCACTCTCTGCAAAGACCTCACGAATACAACTGAATGCGTCTGCATCGTCCACAGCCAGTGAGTCAAACAGTTTGCGTGCCTCCAACCATTCATCCTGCGCTAACTGAATAGTTCCCTCGCCTTCTAGCAACTGCATATTACGAGCTACTTTTTCTCCGCATCGATTTAAAATGCTCCACTGTAGGCGCTCAAAATTAGAGGCTAATGAAACATTCATCGTGGGAATTTTGGTAGCACGAATTTCATTTCGACTGTACAGATTTGATTGGAGAAAGTTATGCAGTCCGGCGTTAGTATTCGTGGCAACGATAAGCTGTCGAATCGGCAGTCCCATTTGCTTGGCAATATAACCAGCGTACAGGGCGCCAAAATTTCCAGTCGGGACACTGAAAGCAATCTCTCTTTTAGGCGCACCGAGCTGAAGAGCAGAATAGAAATAGAAGGAGAGGTGCGCAAGTACGCGAACCCAATGCACTGAGTTGAACGAAATAAGATGCTGCCGTGCATTATTACTGTGTTTCAGGAACTGCTCACACAAACGATGACAATCAGAATAGTCTCCGTCGACCGCAACATTCACAACATTATCTTCGTGCGTACTCAGTAAGCGTATGCGATCCTCCGCCGTTAACCCCATGGAAGGATGCAATACCAACAACGTAACGCCCTTCATTCCCGAAAATGCTTTTATTGCTGCGGCGCCAGTATCTCCACCTGTACAACCTATAATCAGCGCCTTCTTACCAGACCTGAGTAAATCATGATCGATAAAGCGAGACATCAACTGAAGGCCAACGTCTTGGTAGACGCCTGACGGCCCATGAAACAATTCGAGTATCCACTCGTTACTTGCGGTCTGGTACAGCGGTGTCACTGCGTTGCTTTTAAAACAATCAAAAATCTCCTCAAGCATCCGAGACAACAGATCCTGCTCGATCCATCCCCCCAGAAAGGGCTCGATTACGTAGCGAGCCAATTCATGGAAGGGCAACCATTCGAGCTTTGAGAGCTCCTCCTTTTTGAAGCGGGGAACCTTGTGCGGCACGTACAAACCACCGTCAGGCGCGTACGCCCCCATCAGCACCTCGCTGAATTCGTACGTTCTACCAGGGGTCCGTGTGCTGACGTATTTCATGATCCAAGACACCCTCAAGCCATTTCCGAGCCGGCCGCCTGCAAGCTGGGGCTTCTGCGGAATTCAATGCGGTAGCGTTAATCGCCTTTGATCCAGCTTCATACCAATGACCATAAAAGTCAATATATCGACTATTATATCTCGCTAACGGTATTCCGTTCCCGTTACACGAACCCCCCTTTTGTCCAAGCCCATGGGATGTGCGAGGGCCGACAATGCTTAGAAATGGGAGAACACCATGTGTGCTAAGAATCTGCTGCACTCGCTTTATCAGTACAAGGCATGGTCTGAGGATGTGTTATTCAGGTGCTTGAAAGCGCCCATTTCGCAGTCGTTTCCTGTGGAAATGGAGAAGGCCTGTTATTGGCTCAGGCACATCAATATTGTGGACCAACTATTCATCGCCAGACTGCAGGGAAAACCGGAGGAATTTGACGACGTCGTCACTGAGCAGCGGCAAGACATTCGTCAGTTGGAAGAGGCTTTCACAGCGGCAAATCAATGGTTTGTCGATTACACGAAATCAGTCACTGCAAAGGAGCTGTCTGAACCGGTGGAATTTATTTTCAAGGATGGCAAACCCGGCAACATGACCAAAGAACAAATCCTTGCTCATGTGCTTTCTCATGGCCTGCAGCATCGAGGAAGTGTTAGCACGATCCTACCCAGGGAAATCCTGGAGGGACACCAAGATCATTTCACAACGTTTTTGAAACTGTAGGCAGTTGGATTTCTGCCTCCTCAACCATGATGAGGCAGAGTGTTCACCGCAGTGCTCAGCTCAATTCGAGCGCGTCTATCACCGCTGCAATTTGCTTGCGTCCTTCCCCTTCGATGGTTCTAAGCGGCAAAGGCACGCTCGGAGAGTGAGTAATGCCGCGTAGCTCCGCTGCAGTGGCTATCACGCGAAAGCTACCGCCAAATTGGCTGAACAATGCCCAAAGCGGCTTCAAGGATTCGGAGAGGCGCATAGCCTCAAAGGCGACACCTGACAATGCTGCTCGTGTGATGGCGAGCGCCGTATTGGGGAACAAACCGCCCATGACCGAATACCAGGCATCGCAGCCGGCATTCATTCCAACAGCGGCAAACGCATCGCCGCTTATTCCAATAGTCACGTGACTCGGAATCAATTTCCGCAGGCGCTCCACACGCTCCCTGGCCAGATGTGGCGCCTCGGGGACGCCAGGGATTTTGATTGAGCTGACATTGGGTAGCTCTGCAATACGCCCGTGTAACTCATCGGTAAATTCGAAATGAGTGGTACCAGGATTGTCATAGACACATAGCGGGATTGAGACGTTGGCCGAAACCATTTCGTACATCGAGAACACATCGTCCTGAGTCAGTTTTTGATATGACACGGGTGGCAGCAGCAAGGCTTTGACCCCTACGGCTTGCGCATCCTCAGCCAGCAGCAAAACGTCGCGTGTACGCAGCGCGCCGATGCTCACCATCACAGGCACGTCCTCCGCGGCCTCTACTGCCAACTGAGCAACTCGAGAACGTTCGGCTCGAGAAAGATACGCATAGCTTCCGGTGGATCCTAGAGCCCCGATGGAATCTACTTTAGCTGCCACCAATTGCTGCACAAGACAAGTAAAAGCATTTTCGTCCACACCCTGCTCATCCATAGGGGTCAGAGAAAATGCACTAAGACCGGTAAACATCGTCATCACTCCTTGCAGTGGTCTATGGACTATTTGGCCCCAGGACCAATCAGTGAGCTTTCGATCTGGACGCCTGGCATCATTTGCTGCAACCCTTCGATGAGTTTGTCCCCCGCTTCCGTCAGGGCTTCAAGCGGCATCGCCGGCAGACTCTCCAGAATGAACCACATGCTCCTCGCGTCAGCACCGAGACGGGTCCTGACACCTTGCCGCCAATTCCAGCGACGGCAGGTCACGCCTTTGTCATCGCGCCAGACAACCTCGCCGGCATCCGGATACTCGAAGGCAGCAGCCCCCTCTTTCATCGTGTCAAAAGGCTCAGTGCCATCAGCGACTACGAGCCGTGGGGAGCCCACATAGGCTTCAATGTTTTCCCCGCCAACCGGGATGGCGTACTCAATGCTGATTGCGTTGTAGAGATCGACGATGGGATCCAGGCTAGGCAAGCTGCCGTCACGTAAAACTCGTTTACGCAGCGCTTCAGCTGAACAAGGTGTGCGCTGCGGCTTGGCCCCAAACTTTCGAAAGGTCTCAGCCCATGCAGCCAGATGGCCTTCTCCCCAGCTTGGCCCACCTTCCTGCACAGCCTTGCAAGCACGGTCCAGCGCAGCCTGGGCCACCTCAGGATGAGCCAGTGGTGCAGCTTCCACCACGATACTCAGGGCCCTGAACTCCGGCGCCAGCTCGGCAACGGCTTGATCGATTAACGGCAGTACGGACAGCATCAAAAACCTCCAGGAACCTAAATGTCATTTCATGCTAGTCAGCGACGACCAATAAAGTCAATATAATGACCATTACCATCTACTATAACGGCTGATCCGATTGACGGAGCTACTTATAAAGGCCGAGAATCCCAGCACATTTTTCTCATGACCTTCATCAATGACCACCAATACCAGCCTGTCGAGTACCCCTGGCGCTGATGCTCATGCCGTCAGCCTGGCCGTTGCGCGCACACTTAAACAGGCACGCAAAACACAGAAGATCACGCTGGATGAACTTTCCCGCCGTGCTGGCGTGAGCAAAGGAATGGTTGTCGAAATAGAGAAATGTACGGCGAACCCCAGTATCGGCATCCTTTGCAAAATCGCCGCCGCGCTTGGACTGTCTGTTGCAGACATCGTCAATGTGACCGAAGCCCCATCCGCCCATATCATCGACAGCCAAGACATCCCCACGCTCTGGACCGGTGACCTGGGAGGAACGGCGCGCCTCCTGGCGGGAACGTCCGGCCCTAATATGATCGAGCTGTGGCGTTGGGAAATGCATCCAGGCGAATCTTTCGCTTCACAGGGGCATCCTCAGGGCACGCTTGAACTGTTTCATGTGGAGAAAGGCACGCTGAAATGCGTGGTAGGGGAAACAGAGTTGGTCATCCCTGCGGGGAGTTCGGCAGTGGCGAAAACCGATGTACCTCATTCCTATTCCAACGCTGGCAGATCCAAGTTGGTGTTCACCATGTCCGTGACGGAGATGCATCAGTAGATACCGGCAGACTCGCAGCCAGTGAGCATGTGTAAGGCGGGCGAACCAGCCAATTTCAAAAGGGCTGCGCCACCGAAAGCCATCAAGCCCCACGTAGCATCACCGCCAGGGCGTGCACTCGCAATTGCGAGTGCATCGCATGCAACTGGGGGCAAAATTGGGGGCATATTTGATATTTTTCTGCCTGAAAATATCGTCCTAGAGCCTAGTCAAAATGTTTTTTGGGGATCCCGATAGCCTGTAAGCCCCCACCGAAGCTTCCAGATAACGCCTCTGTTTTCAAACGAAAACTCACCGAAGCCCTCATCCGCTTGCTGACCGAACCCGGCAAACACGGCGATGGAGAAGTCCCTGGTCTCTACTTGGAAGAGAGGATGTCGAGCAAGAGCGCCCCCCTTCCAAGTTCTGGCGTCTAAAGTATCGGCTAATAAGCCGCATGCCTCTCATCGACTGTAGCTGGCGTGAAGTCTTACGACGGTAGGCATATTCGAAATTGGCACCTGGTACCGCCGACAGAGGCTGACTACAAAACGAAGGGCTAGCTTCGTGTGCCCTTACAGGCAGGAAACTTGGAGCCCGCCCAGAACTGACTCCCTGAGGGCTTCCCTTTACGTGCGGTACCACACACCATCGAAGCGCCGCACCTGGAGCAAGAGTTCGTTGCAAATGAACGCGTGGTAGTCGGTGTTCGACATGCGCAAAAAGCAGTATTTGCTCCATGAACTGGTAGTTTAAGATTCCTATACATCAAGTCACGAATTCTACTACCAAGTCTGTTAATGGAACCGCACAGCAGGCCAACACATGATTGCTCAGCTGTTCTTCTGCAGATAACGCTGTTGCACTTTGTTGGTCAACGCGGCCAGAAATGACTCTAACTTTGCATTGCCCACAAAACCCTGCACGACACCCATAAGGTAGTTGTACGCCCGCTTGCTCAGCCTGACGCAATAAAGGATGCTGATTGTCACCTAAGAAGGCAGCACCATTGACTATCAAATCAACAGGCCTGAACTCGACTTGAGGAGTAATAGCAACATTGAACGTTTCTTGATGATAATGCGCCTCAGGCATACCGAGCATTTTCAATTCGTGCTTAGCACACTTCATGAACCCATCAGGACCACAGGCAAATACCTGCCGATCGTTTATCTGAGGGATCTCGCTGAGCATCTGAGCATCCAAGCGTCGCTTTGGGCCACCCCACAACGCATCAGGCCGGGTTAATGCAATAATAACCTTTAGATTAGGATTAACACTTTGAAAATGATCAATCTCTGATTTAAAAGCAATATCTTCCCGAGTGCGGCATTGATAGTAGAGACATATATCGATATGCCTTTTATTATCATGAAGGTAACGCAGCATAGAAATCATCGGTGTGATGCCGCTGCCCGCTGCAAGCAATAACAGCTTATCAGCAGTAATATCGAGATAGAACTCACCGGTCGGTGATTCCATCGCTAGCTTGTGCCCCACCTGCAAATGGTCATGTAACCAGTTCGAGATACGTCCATCGGGTGCTCGCTTTACCGATATTGCATATAATCCTGCGCGCGAAGGCGTTGACGATAGCGTATAGCGACGCGTGAAATACTGACCGTCTATTTTAAGCGTTATAGGAATATGTTGTCCTGGAAGGTATGAGGGAAGTGAATTGCCATTCCCAGATTCAAACCAGAAGGTACAAATATCGTGAGAGATGTTCTCCCGCTTAACACACATCAGACTTGGGTTTTTACTGGCGCTGGCGTTAAATACCTCCCGGGGCTTTTCTTCTAAAACCTCGATAACATCCCCTACCCTAATAACTCCTTCGTTGAGAGCAACAAGATTGTGTCCGAATTTAATATTTCCTTTGTCATCGCTTCTGAATTCAGCCAGTGTTTTCAGCGGCTCTTTTTTTGCATCGAAGGTTGCGCTTTTCGGATCGATGGTTGTAAGAATACACCGCGTGCAGGGTTTAACCCCTTCAAAAACAACCTCACCAATACGTATTCGCTTCCAGCTATCTTCATCAAAAGCGTGCGTTCCACTGACTACTAGGTTAGGTCTAAAATGCGTCATTGAGAAACGCTCAATGCTGCGCTCATTCAGCGCCGCCAGAGAGGCCTCACTGATAATGAGTAAAGGGTAACCGTCAGCGAAACTGATATTGAATGGAATAGCTTCACGCGTTCTATTTGATTGTTCACCGGTATAAAGCAGTTGCACCGGGGCACCCAAAATAGCCGAAAACCATTGATTTGCCTCATCCGTGGTAGTAAAGGCAACAAAGTTATCTTTGAACACATTGGTGTTAGCCTCGAGCATCATAAAATCTGAATACTTTAGAACCAGACGTTGGCATTGCGCACAGGTTAAATATAACCCCTCCGCAAATAGCGTGACGGTTATATTAAGTAGCTGTGGAAATTCGCGGGCTGTTAGCATCGCGCCATCTTCACGCGCCACCATAAAGCGGCGATCGAACGCAATCCCCTGCTTCTCAACCCACACCTGTGACTGGCTGATTCCACCGGCCGATTTAACAGGATAAAATGTTATTCCAGTTAAAAAAGGTTTGTTTGTCATGTTTACCTGATCCTCCGGATATTTTAGGCTGCAATGAGACTGTTAGATGGAGGAGTAGCTTTCTAAGCTATATCCGCGGAATATTATTTCTTTCCTCAGCGTCGGGGAGGTCAAAATATCAACTTCTTTAATTCGAGGATGGCAATACGAGCTCTTTAGAATGACATCATCTAAAAATGCAGGATGACACATTATCTCAAGACTCCTATCACCTCTCTTATCGGCATTTTCGAGTATTTGCAGAATAAGCGCCTCTGAAACGGCCTCTCCATAAAAACTGGAATCGAAATAATGGGTACTGCGGGAAGTATTGACTTGAATATTAAATTTTTTAGCTTCGGCGCGGCCTATCCGTATAGGCAATGACTTACTGCTGGCGAAGCGCTCAACCACGGGGTAAATTTCTGGCAGCATATGCACAAAATGATGGCTGTCCAAATGTGTAGGGACTTTCCCAAAAACGTCTATAAACCGCTCAAATTGCGCATTTAATTCGACTGCTATTTCTGCGGGTTCCAGCAATCCCTTTTCTGCATATTCCCACAACCATTTACCTAGCTCTCCGACTTCATTAACCAGACTTTTCATCGCCGTTAACGGACGTCCATAGGTCAAAACAAAGTGAAGCCCGATACCTAAACCTGGGTTCAGCTGACTCAGTTCCGCTGCGTGTAACGCATAAGGAGAGGTAACCATGGCGGTTGTCGACGTGACGATGCCGTTATTATAGGACTCAATGATCCCGTAGTTCTGGCCTTTGCTCATGCCAAAGTCATCAGCATTAACGATTAGGATTTTTTTCATTTTGCTCCTCTCATCATTTTCGATATTCCTCTGAATAGCGGGCCAAGGTGGAGAGGCAGAGTCTAGGGGGGTTGATTTATCAGGGGGCAACCGCTGATGTTTTGAAATCGTCAGCGTTTTTTGATGCCGTCGTTAATTGAGGCCAAAAAACGCTAGCCGGATCAGAAATCAAACCTTGGCTGTATTTGATTGGTTGTTTCGCCCCAACCCCTTTAAACGCCTGCCTCGCTCTGCTGAGCACTGACCAACTGCTCAAGCGCCTGACCCAATCCTGGGGCCTTGTCACCAATCAACAAGTGCCAAAACCCGCTTTCCAGCTGGCTGACACCTTGGCAACCCAGCGCAGTGAGATCAGCTTCGGACAACCCCGATTCATCCCCCAGCTCCACCCGCAACCGCGTCATCGCCACCGCTTCCAACTGCCGCACGTTCCCCCTGCCACCCAAGGCGCTCAGCCACTTCTCGGCTTCCTGCACATTCACCGCCACCGACTTATCCACGGGCGCAACCGGCACAAGTGATCTGGCAACAAACGAAGGCATGGCCACCCGAATCTCATCAGCAATGCTATCCGCCATCGGCCCGACCACCACCTGCAAACTCCCGCCCTTCCCTGGCCGCACAACAGCCATCGCGCCGAGTGCTCTGAGCTCCGCGTCCACCGCCTTGTTGCGGTCCACCATGTCCAACCGCAGGCGTGTCGTGCAGGCGCCCACGCTGAGCAAATTCGCCGCGCCGCCCAACGCTTGGATGTAAGCACTGGCGCGCTGGTTATCACTCATCGCTTCGGCCTGAGTCACTTGGATATCTTCGCGGCCCGGCGTCTTCAGGTTGAAGCGACGGATGCAGTAACTGAAGACGCTGTAGTAGATCGCGGCATAAGCCAAACCAACCGGGACCACCAGCCAGCCATTGGTGGACTTGCCCCAACCCAGCACCATGTCGATGATCCCGGCGGCGAAGGTAAAGCCCAGGTGGATATTCAGCATATTGGTGAGCGCCATCGACAGGCCAGTCAGCACCGCATGGATCAGATACAGGAATGGCGCCAGGAACATAAACGCGAATTCAATCGGCTCGGTCACGCCGGTCAAGAACGAGGTCAGCGCCATCGACAGGAAAATGCCGCCCATCACTTTGCGCCGTTCCGGCAGCGCATTCCGATACATCGCCAAGCACGCTGCGGGGAGTCCGAACAGCATCACCGGGAACATGCCGGTCATGAACTGACCGCCTTTGGGGTCGCCCGCGAAGTAGCGGGCCAGGTCGCCAGTGACCACGGCGCCGGTCACCGGATCGGTAAAGCTGCCGAACACAAACCACGCCATATTGTTGAGGATGTGGTGCAGGCCAGTGACGATCAGCAGGCGGTTGACAACCCCAAACACAAACGCGCCGATGCTACCGCTTTCCATCAGCAGCACGCCGAAGCTGTCGATACCATGCTGGATCGGCGCCCAGATCAAACCAAAGATCACGCCCAGTCCAACCGCACTGAACCCCGTGATAATCGGTACAAACCGCCGCCCGCCAAAGAACGCCAGGTACTCCGGCAACTTGATGTCCTTGAAACGGTTATACAGCCCGCCTGCCATCAAGCCACTGGCGATCCCGGCAAGCATGCCCATGTTGATGGTCGAGTCCATTCCCTTGAGCGTGGAGACCATCACCAGGTAGCCGATGGCCCCGGCGAGCCCCGCGGTACCGTTGTTGTCGCGGGCAAAACCGACGGCAATGCCGATGGCGAAGATCAACGCGAGGTTGGCGAAGATCGCCTGGCCGGCGTCGTGCATGACGGCGATGTTCAACAGGTCGGTGTCACCCAGTCGCAGCAGCAGGCCGGCAATCGGCAGGATGGCGATGGGCAGCATCAGCGCGCGGCCCAGGCGTTGCAGCCCTTCGATAAAGAGTTGGTACATGGCGGGTCTCCTTTTTCTTGTTGTTGTCAGCTCAGCGGCCAGTGGTGTTGACAGGCTTGGCGAACCGCCTTGGCGCTGCTCAGGTCGAGCAGCCCTTGGCTCAGTTGCCGGCATTGCGCCGCGTCCAGGTGACGGATGCGGTCCTTGATTTCTCCGATTTGCGGCGCACTGACCGACAGCTCGCTGACGCCCAGGCCGACCAGTGCCGGCGTGGCCAGCGGATCGGATGCCAGGGCGCCGCACACGCCTACCCAACGCCCATGTTTGGCCGCACCGGCGCAGGTTTGCGCGATCAACCGCAGCAAGGCCGGGTGCAAGGCATCGACCCGCGCGGCGAGGCCGGCGTGGTCGCGGTCCATGGCCAGGGTGTACTGGGACAGGTCATTGGTGCCGATGGACAAAAAGTCCGCGTGCTCTGCCAACTGTTCGGCCATCAGCGCGGCGGCAGGTACTTCGATCATCACGCCCAGTTCCGGGCGCTGAGTCAGCCCCAGTTCGGTACACAACTCATCCAGGCGCTGACGGATCTGCAGCAGTTCGTCGACCTCGCTGACCATCGGCAGCAGGATGCGGCAGCGCTCCACCGGGCTGACTTGCAGCAGCGCGCGCAGTTGCTGGTCGAGGAGTTCCGGGCGCAGCTGGGCCATGCGAATACCACGCAAGCCCAACACTGGGTTGGCTTCCACGGGCAGCGGCAGGTAGTCGAGTTGCTTGTCGCCGCCGACGTCGATAGTGCGGATGATCACCGACTTGTCGCCCATCGCATCGAGCACGGCTTGATAGGCCTGGCGCTGTTCCTGTTCGTCGGGCGCAGTGCGGCGGTCGACGAAGAGGAATTCGGTGCGCAGCAGGCCGACGCCGTCGGCGCCGTTTTCAAAAGCAACCTGGGCTTCGGCGCTGGAGGCAACATTGGCAGCGACTTCAATACTCACGCCGTCGGTGGTGCGGGCCGGTTCCTGAGCTTGGGCCTGTTGCAGTTGGCGGCGCAGTTTTTGTGCGTCGCGAATCTGATGCACTTCGGCGTTACGCGCCTCGTTGGGGGTCAGTTCCAGGCGGCCATTGACGGCGTCGAGTACCACGCGTTGGCCTTGCGGAACGTCGAGCACTTCGGCGCCCAGCGCCACCACACACGGCAGGCCTTTACCACGGGCCAGAATGGCCACGTGCGAGGTAGCGCCGCCTTCGGCCATGCAGATGCCCGCAACCTCCTGGGCATTCAATTGCAGCAGGTCAGACGGCGTCAACTCGTGGGCGCTGACGATCGCGCCGGCAGGCAGTCCGAAGTGCCAGGTTTCACCCAGCAGAGCGCGCAATACGCGTTGTTGCAGATCCCGTAGATCGTTTGAACGCTCCGCGAACAGGGGTTTGCCCAAGGCCAGCAACACCCCGCATTGCGCCTGGATCGCATCGCGCCAGGCGTGGGTAGCGGCGCTGCCGTTTTCGATGGCGCTGGTAGCCGCTTCCAGCAGTATGGGGTCCTCCAGCAAAGCGAGATGCGCCGCGAAGATGTCCTCTTCCTCGACGTTCTTACACTGGCGGGCATGCTTCAGTGTCGTGCGGATTTCGCTGCGCACTTGCTCCAACGCTATGTCCAGGCTTTGCAGTTGTTCGTCGGCAGAATGGTTGCCGGTGTCGGCCAGCAGTTCGATACCGGTCAGGCGAAACAGCGGCCCGTAGACCAGTCCCGGCGCAGCACACACACCTTGCAGCACACCAGCTTCAATGTTTGCGCGGCGTGGAGCAACGATCGCAGGGGCGTGGTGTTCATCTTTAATGACGGCGGATAAGGCCGCGACCAACGCCTGCAGCGCAGCCTCGGCATCCTTTCCGAGACAGCTCACACGAACTTCATCACCTTCACCAATGCCCAGGCCCATCAACCCGATCAGGCTGCCGCACGAGGCTGACCTGTCGCCGAAATGCAACTGCACCTGGCTACTGAAACCCCGCGCGGCCTCGCGCACTAATGCCGCCGGCCGTGCGTGCAAACCGCCCCGGTGGGTAATGCGTACGCTGGCGCTGGCTGCACCTTCCGTGTCATCCACGGGCGCTTGAAGCGACGCCGCCGAACGCGCCACGATTTGCACCAGCGGTTCGCCAAGTTTGACTGTTTTTCCGGCCACTGCACGCAATTCAAAGCGCTCGCCATTGGTCAGGATGATCAGGCTGACCAAGCTTTTGCACTGGCGCGCAATGCGGTCGAGGTCAAACCTCACCAACGCCTGGCCCTTGCTCACCCGTGCACCGTCCTTGACCAGCAAGGCAAACCCTTCGCCGTTCAGTTCCACCGTGTCGATGCCCACATGCATCAATACTTCCGCGCCGTTATCGGCGCGAATCGTCAATGCATGCCCGGTGCGTGCGACATGGATGATCACCCCGTCACACGGGGCGTGGAGGCAATCGTTCAACGGGTCGATGGCAACGCCGTCACCCATGGCGCCGCTGGCGAACACTTCGTCGGGAACGTTGCCCAGGGTTAGCAGCGGGCCACTGAGCGGGGCGCTGAGGGTCAATTCATTATTGTTATAGGACATGGGCACGGTACTCATCAGGAAAGCGCGATTCAGTGAGTGCGGGTAACTTTGCTCAGGTGACGCGGCTGGTCCGGGTCCATGCCCCGCGCTTCAGCCAGGCCGGCGGCCATCATGTAAAAGCTCTGGATCGCCAGGATCGGGTCCAGGCTTGGGTGTTCGGCGCGGCTCAAGGTCAGGTCACGCTCGGTGATATCGTCCGGCGCGGCCAGCAGGACCCGAGCCCCGCGCTGGCGCATTTCCGTGGCCAGGCTAATCAGGCCCGGCTGTTCGACACCACGTGGGGCGAACACCAGTAACGGGTAGTTATCGTCGATCAAGGCCATCGGCCCGTGGCGCACTTCGGCGCTGCTGAAGGCTTCGGCCTGAATCGCCGAGGTTTCCTTGAGCTTGAGCGCGGCCTCCTGGGCGATGGCAAACCCGGCGCCACGGCCGATGACCATCAGGCGCTGGCAGTCGCGCAGGGTGTCGACGGCCAGGCGCCAATCCAGGGTCGCCGCTTCGCGCAGGCCTGCAGGTACGGCGTTGCATGCCTCGAGCAGGCCATCCTCCTGGTTCCAGTGCCCGACCAACTGGGCGCTGGCGCTCAAGGTAGCGATAAAACTCTTGGTCGCGGCCACGCTACGTTCAGGGCCGGCGCACAGCGGCACATGGAATTCGCAGGCGGCTTCCAGGGGTGAGTCTTCGGCATTGACCATCGACACACTCAAGGCCCCGCGCTTGCGTAGCAGGCGCAAGGTGTTGACCAAATCCGGGCTCTGCCCCGACTGGGAGAACCCGAATGCCACCTGGCCGCTGACCTTCAGCGGCGCCTGCGCCAGGGTCACCACCGACATCGGCAGCGACACCACCGGGATGCCCACATGCTGCATGGTCAGGTAGGCGAAGTAACTGGCGGCGTGATCCGAACTGCCACGGGCGACGGTCATCGCCACTTGCGGCGGCTGGCGGCGCAGGCGGCCGGCGACCTCGGCCAGCAGCGGGTCGAGGCATTGCAGTTGGGTCGCGATGGCCTCACAGGAGGACAGGGCCTCCTCAAGCATTTTTGAAGTCAACGGTTTCTCCTTCGACTATTACATCGGTGAGTCGTTGTCGGCCGGGTCGCAAGGCACGCCGTCGACGGCGCTGACCCTGCCTTCGTGTTGCACCAGGTGGCCGCGAAGCGCCTCTCCATCAATGTAAGCACCCGTACCATTAGCTTCAGTGGCAATTCGAATATCTTCTGAGCGCCACTGGTGTGCAGGTCTAGCTTTATATTGAGCGGCAACTTTGTTACTTAACTTTGGAAACTATTTATTAACTCCATACGCCCTCCCCTCAAGACTTATTTGCAGAAGCAAGCGCTGACGCGAAACCAGTGGATATAACCGACGCGCCATATAGCCACCCGCACAGCACATGAACGCCATTTCCAAAGATGGCCTATTAGCACTTAAACTTCGCTCGCCTTTATGCGTTCTACACCATGATCAACAGCTTGAAATAGCGATTACTAGCCTTTACGGCGTGACAGGGAAATTTCAGAATACAATCTAGGAATTACCCTACAAATAAACTTATTAAAACGTGGGAGCTCGCTCCTCAATTGCAGGAGGGCTGGTTGATCAGGGCCTCAAGCCTGTCACTTGAGTACACTCTCAACATCAATCTGCCGGAAATTTCCGACAAATATCGTCAAAAACAAGCACACACTCAATCAAGCAGCGAACACCTGGGAAAAAACTTGTTCCACACTCCAATAGAGGCACCCAGGGCGAACTCAACCTGTCGTCGCAACACCTTTAACCGAGGAAGCGACCCGAAGAATTGATGCAAAAATCAACTAGGCGGAAGCGATGCGCTCGCCCGGCGGGTCGTTACTTCAAAATGAAAACCAGAGGATTTTTTGAGCGAAGTCGAAACTGGTATTACAAGCGAAAAGGCAGTGGATGCAGTTGTCGTGGCCACTGAGCAACATCATGGGGCCTCAGGCCAACACAGCCGATTTGTGATGAGCGCCGAGGACGTTTCGAACGTCCGTGAGACCGGTATTCCAAGCGATTCCGGCCCCAACATATCCTTCATCTTCCGCAGCCATGTGTCTCCATGCCTACACCGGGCTTTTCATGGCAGGGAGATCCCCTGTCCGGTTTCTTTGCCTACCTCGACGACTATCTCGATGAACGATTGACCACAACTTACTGGAGTTACCCCATCCTTTTCACAACGGCCCACAAAACACTCCCAGGCACTGCTGCTCAGCTAAACGAGTGGCGACCAGCAGCGTATGCCAACCCTCAACGTCATATGACAGCGCGTGCCACACCAGCCACAGGTGACCGAGTTGAAACACCGCCCAGGTCAATCCTGGCGACCACGGCGGTCAGTCAGCGCGATTATCTGCGGCCCGGGACGACGCAGTGACCAACCGAAGTTCATCCCCGCCGCCGCCAGCAGAATGGCGCTCGCGCCAATCACTTGCAGGCTGGTGAGCGGATGCGCGAAGGCCACCCAGTCGACCAGGATGGCGGCGATCGGGTAGATGAATGACAGAGCCCCGACCAGGGCCGTGGGGATTTTCTGGATGGCGCTGTAGAGCAGCGTCGACATCAGCCCGGTATGAACCACGCCGATAATGATCAGGTAAATCCAGCCATCCCCGACCGTGTCGCCCCTGCCAAAGTCCACGAATGGGGCCAGCACCAGCACGCCGACCACCATCTGGATCAGCACGATCAGGTGCGCGGGCACCTCCTTGAGGCGCTTGGTGATCGCTGCTGCCACCGCGTAGAAGAAGGCGGAAAACAGCGCCAGGCACACGCCCAACAGGTAGTCGGCGCCGCTGGCCTGCCCGCCGCCCTTGGCGAACACGATCAGCATCAGGCCGGCGAAGGCCACCAGCAGCCAGCCGAGCTTGGCAACGCTGAGGCGTTCGGCGTAAAACAGCGCACCCAGACCGACCAGCATAAACGGCTGTACATGGTAGACCACCGTGGCAATGGCGATTGAGGCATGTCGGTAGGCACTGAACAGCAGCACCCAATTGAGCATCAGCGCCACCCCGCCCAGGCACACCCAAATGAACTGCCGGGCAGTGATCAGCGGGCGACGCAGCACCCCCAGCATCAGGCACGCGACCAACATCGCCAACGCGCCGAACACGCAACGCCAGAACACCACGGCCTGCGGGCTCTGCCCCGACATGATGACGAACCAGCCCACCGTGCCGGAGATCAGCATGGCCGAAATCATTTCTAACGTTCCACGGGTTTGCGCCTTCATCACTCTCGGCTTCCTTGCTGTCGACATTGCCGTGACCCAGGCCGCCGCTCGCGGGAGGGTTCGACAAATAGAACTTTATAATGAACTAATGACCACTATAATGAACACGCCAACCCAGAGCGTCAATTCGCAACCGGATGATTTGAAGAACAAATGACTGACATAACGAACAGCTCCATGAGCCATAATTCCAGCCGAATCGACCTGCTGGCGCTTTCAATCAAGCGCGAACGCCTGGCCGCCGGGCTGTCCTTGACCGAATTGGCGAAGCGCGCCGGCGTGGCGAAATCCACCTTGTCTCAATTGGAGTCGGGAATCGGTAACCCCAGCATCGAAACCTTGTGGTCGCTGGCGATGGCGATGGGCTTGCAAGTCACTCGCTTCTTCGAGCAACCCCAGCAGACCATGCGGGTGATCCGCGCCAACGAGGGCATGACGACGTATGCCGAGACGGCCAATTATGCCGCGACACTGCTTGCCGACTGCCCGGCCGGAGTGCGGCGCGACCTCTACCGGTTGAAGGTACAGCCCGGCGAAGTCCGGCTGTCCCAGCCTCACCCGGCAGGCACCGTAGAGCACGTGGTGCTGTGCAGTGGTAGTGCCCGCATCGGCCCGGCAGACGGACCGGTGTTGCTGAACGCGGGCGACTACATAAGCTACCTGGCGAATGCGCCTCACGTGTTCGAAGCGCTTGAGGCCGACACGACTGCGGTGATGGTGATCGAGCATCTTTGAGGTGGCGACCATGGACACGGCACGAACAACCAGCCACGCGCCGAAGTCACCGGCAACGTGCCAATGCTCAGCGAACACGCAGAGACTGCTTTGCCAGACACGTATCCGTCAGCCGTCATAGGCCAGTTCGGCGGATCGGTTGATTTTTGGCAGCACTGATCCCTGCACCTGTGGGCTTTCAAGCGTGATCCCGAACCGGCCAGACAGCGCTTCCCGCCCCTTGGCTGTCAATCCAAGTGCGCGACTGTCGAGGTCTTGAATAACCCAATGGCGGCTCAGGAGCATCTGCAGGAAAGCCGCGCCGAGCGCCCCCGCCAGATGAGGGCGGCGCATGCTCCAGTCCAGGCATGAACACGCGAAACGACGTCGCTGGGCCCTGGCCTTTCCCACCTCGATACCCAACCCCGTCATGGCTGTTTCGCCGCTCGCCGTAAGCTGATAAAGGACGTCCCCGGCAACCGCCACGGTCAGCCAGCCTGACGCGATGAAATGGTCGTGCAGCTGCACGGCCAATGATCCTGCCATGTGGTCATAACAGGTACGCGCAAACTGCAATCGGCTCGGCGTCGTGGAAACGTAGCGCGTGTCCGCGTTTTGGCTGATCACCATGAGGGCCTCGATCGCCTGGGCCACCTGCGCGTCCGCCAGGCTGTAGTAGCGATGCCGGCCCTGCGTGTGCAGCCTTACCAAGCCGGCGTCTTTGAGCCGTGCCAGATGCGCACTCGCCGTGGATGCACTCACGTCGGCGATGACCGCCATTTCGGTACTGGTACGTGCGTGGCCATCCATCAGCGCACACAGCATTTTGGTCCTCGCAGGCTCGGCAATGGCGCCGGCTACCCGAGAAATCGCGCTGTCATTGCCTTGGGCATCCATATTTCGTTCCTGAGCGAATCGTCGGCATGAAAGGTGTTCGATAGTAGCCGTTCTTTGTGAACAGGACTCCAGGAATGACGCCTTTTGAAGCCGCGACCCATGCCGATCCCTACCCTTATTACGCCTACCTCAGGCGACGAGGTGGGCTGTTCTTCGATGCCGACCTTCGGTTATGGATTGCAAGCAGTGCCAACGCGGTCGAGGCCCTCCTGGGGCACCCCGACTGTCGGGTGCGTCCGCCGGACGAGCCGGTTCCCGCGGCCATTGCGCAAGGCGCCGCGGGGATGATTTTCGCTCGCTTGATGCGCATGAACGAGGGCCCGCAGCACATGTGCCCGAGGATGGCCATCGAACCGGCGTTGGCCGCTGTCGAGACAGAACGCATCGCAGGCCTCGTGGCACGCCTGGTCGAGACCCTCCCCGTCGAACACCTGGATGAATTGATGTTCACCGTACCGGTGTGCGTCATTGCAGCGCTGATAGGCTTCCCACCCAGCCAGCTACAGGACGTCGCGAGGCTGACGCAGGATTTTGTTGCCTGCCTGTCGCCCCTGAGCGACGAAATTCAACTCGACAGCGCCCATGGCGCGGCGACTCGACTGAGGCAATTATTCAGCGCGCTGCTGAGCGACGCCCATGACAGTAGCCGCTTCTTGAGCCACGTCCAAAGCGCTTGCGCAGCCACCGCCTGGAGAGACCGCGAGGCATTGATCGCCAACCTGATCGGCCTGTTGTCACAGACCTGCGAAGCCAGCGCAGGCTTGATCGGCAACAGCCTCGTGGCGCTGCATCGTGAGCCTGGACTGCTTGAAGGCGGGCAGCAGGTTGCAGACCTGGTGGCAGAAGTGGCGCGCTACGACTCCCCGGTGCAAAACACCCGGCGATTCGTTGCCCAGCAATGCAATATCGAGGGCAACGTACTGGCGCCAGGCGATACCGTTCTCCTATTGCTCGCCTCAGCCAACCGGGATCCCGGTGCGAACCCGGACCCCGATCGCTGCTTGCTCGAACGGAACCCGCGACGAACCTTCAGCTTTGGCGCGGGAAGACATCAATGTCCAGGCCAGCCGCTTGCCTTGGCGATCGCCGCCGAGGCGGTCTCGGCATGGCTGCGCCGACAGCCAGCCGCGTCCGTGGGTGCTTTTCGCTGGCGGTATCTGCCCTCCCTCAATGGTCGTATTCCCAGGTTCCATGGTGATCGGGACACCCAGCGATGATCGCAGGATTTGCTCAGCCCGCGAGATCAACGCGGCGCCCAATGCCCGGGTTGTTCCACCACCCCGACGTACTCGGCCAACAACGCCGGCAGGCTGGCCTGCAAAAACGTCACCCACGTGCGCACCTTGGCGTCCAGAAAGCGCCGCGAGGGGTACACCGCGAAGATAGTGCGCTCACGCAGCCGATAATCCGGCAGCAGGCGTAGCAGCGAGCCGTCCTGCAAGGCCGGGGCAGCGCTGAAGAACGGCAACAGACTGATGCCCATACCCTCCTGCGTCGCCTTGACCATGGCGTCCGCCACATTGGTCCGGAAGGCGGTGCCGGGGGGAACGCTGAGGTCCCCCGCCTCGCCCTGGAAGCGCCACTCATCTTCCTGAAAATCCTGCAGGTGCAGGCGCCGGTGTTGCAGCAGTTGCTCGGGATGGTCGGGCACGCCATGGTTTGCCAGGTAACGGGGCGCTGCGCACGGCACGCTGAACAGCTGGCCGATGGTCTGGCTGACGAGGGCCGAATCCGGCAGCGCGTGGGCGATGGAGATCACCACATCATGCCCCTCCTCGAGCGGATCAGGGGTGTGCTGGGACAAGCTCAGCTCCATCGACACCTGCGGGTGAAGCTCGCTGTAGCGTGCGATCAGCGGGGTGATCAGCACGCCCAGCCCGCTCATGCAGTGCACGCGCAGGCGTCCGTGCGGGTTGAGGTGGGCGCCGCTGGCTTCGGCGCTGGCGTCCCGGACGTCGTCGAGGATGCCGCGACAGCGCAGCAGGAAACGCTCGCCCGACTCGGTCAGGCTCAGGCGTCGGGTGGTGCGCTGCAGCAGGCGCGTCTGCAGGTGCTGCTCCAGGTCGGCGATCAACCGTGAGACGTGCGCGCCGGAGAGGCTCAACACCTCTGCCGCCGCCGCGAAGCTGCCGCTGTCGACCACCTGCACAAACACCCGCATGCCATTGAACACGTCCATCAGCGTCGGGCCTTGATTGCTACGCAATACGTACGGGTCATTTACCGGTTCCTGTCTTTAATACGGCGCTGCAGCCACTACACTGGAGCCTGTTGATAGAGGACGACACCATGAAAATTCGATTGCTCGGCGTTGCTTTGCTGCTCACCGCCACCGGCGCTTTCGCCGCCGGCGGCAATGACAGCCAGGGGCTGGATATCCAGCAGATTGTTTCCGTCACGGCGGTGCCCGGCAGTTGCCAGGTCGAGCCCGCGACCCTGGTGTATCTCGACAGCCAGGGCGTCAGCCACACGCTCAACTACAGCGTGATGGGCACCTGCCAGGGCGGCGTCTAGAGCAGCTTCCAGGTGTAACTGAGGATCAGCCGGTTCTCATCGATGTCGCTGCGGTAGTTGGAGCGCGCCATCACATTGCGGATGCGGATGCCCAGGCCGCTCAGCACGCCACTTTGCACGGCGTACCCGATGTCGAGGTCGCGCTCGCGGTCCTTGCCCTCGTAGCCGGCACCCGTCTTCACGTTGTCGCCGGTGATGTAGCGCACGGTGGTGGTCAGTCCCGGCAGGCCCAGCGCGGCAAAATCGTAGTCGTAGCGCACTTGCCACGAGCGCTCGTCGGTGTAGGCAAACTCATAGGTCGGCACCTCGTTGCCCAGCGGGCTGATGTTGGCGAAGACGCGCGGAAAAGCGCTGTCGCCGTACATCGCTTGGTAACCCACATAGACCGTGTGCGCGCCGCGCTTGGCCGACAACAGCGAGAAAAACGCCTGGTTGTCGATCTTGCCGAGCAACCGGTCGCCGTCTTCGCGCGCAGTGTAATAGCCAAGATTGGCGCCCAGTACCCAGGTTCCAAGCGGCTGGCTGTGCTTGAGGCCGATGAAATCCTGGGCGTAGATGTCCTTCAACTGCCCGTGCCAATAACTGACGGTGGTGCGCTTGCTGTTGAAGGCATAGTCGCCGCCCACGTAGTTGAAGGCATCACTCTCGGCCCCGCGCTGCGGTACATGGCCGAGCATGGCGATCATCTTCTCGTCACCCGCCTCGTTGCGCAGGCTTGTGGTGCTCAAGTGCCCGGCCTGCAACGCCAGGCCGTTGATCTCGCTGGAGCTGATGCCCACGCCCTGGTAACTCGGGGGCAGCAGGCGGATGTCGCTGAAGGCCAGCACTGGCAGGTTGGGCTGCAGCTCGCCGACCTTCAATTCGGTGTTGGACAGCCGCGCCTTGAAAGTCAGCCCCAGGCGGCTGTACTCGTCGGCGGCGCGGCCATCGTCCTTGACCGGCAGCAAGCCGGTATTGACCCGGTCCGGGCTGCTGTCGAGCTTGAGGCCCAGGGTGCCCAGCGCATCCAGGCCGAAGCCCACGGGGCCTGGGGTGTAGCCGGACTTGTAAGTGAGGATGAAGCCCTGGCCCCACTCCTCGGCGCGCGATTGCCGATTGGCCCCGACGATGTCGGAGAAGTCGCGGCTGAAGTAATAGTTGCGGGCCTGCAGGGTGGCCGTCGAGTCCTTGAGAAAACCACCCTCGTCAGCCGTCGCCGCAAGGGGCACGCCCAACAGGGCGAGCCAGATACGTTGTGTGTGCATGTCGTTGCTCTTCGTTATTGTTGTTATCGACGGTTTGGCAGGTCACAGCGCCTGGGCGGTCGGCAAGACGACACGGGTGCGCCGCTCATTCAGGGCAAAGACGGTCATCGCCAATGCGGCGATGGCACCGGGAATCGCAAAGGCCATGAAGTTCAGCTGCAGCGGCAGTTCAATCGCCATCAGCGCACCGCCCAGCAGCGGGCCGACGATGGCACCATTGCGGCCAATGCCGGACGCCCAGCCCAGGCCGGTTGCGCGGATAGACAAGCCATACAATTGCGCCGCCCCGGCATACAGCAGGATTTGCGTGCCGATGGTGGTCGCGCCCGCGATGAAGATCAGCAGGTAGAGCACCGGCATCGGGCTGTTGATGCCCAGCAGGCTGATCGAGAACACCCCGGCGATAAAGAAGCCGATGGTCACGGTCACCAGGTTGAGACGATCACCCAGGCGCCCGCCGATCAACGCGCCCGCCATGCCGCCCAGGTTCAGCGCCACCAGGAACGACAGGCTCGACCCGAGGCTGTAGCCGGCGCCAGCCATCAGTTTGGGCAGCCATGAACTCAGCGCATAGACCATCAGCAGGCAGCAGAAAAACGCGGTCCAGATCATTGCCGTGCGCACCGCCAGGCCGTGGCGGAACAACTCCACCACCGAGGCGCCCTTGCCCTTGATGTCCGCGATGACCAACTCGTCGTCGGCATTGATTGGCGTGCCCGGCGACAGCCGCGCGAGCAGTGCCCGTGCCTGGTCCGTGCGGCCCTGGCGGATCAGGAAACCAATCGATTCCGGCAGCCAGTACACCACCAACGGCAGCAACAGCAGCGGGATGACGGCGACAAAAAACATCGACGACCAGCCATAGGCCGGCAGCATGAAAATCCCCACGCTGGCCGCGAGCATGCCGCCCAGGGAGTAGCCGCTGAACATGAAGGCCATCAAGGTACTGCGGACTTTTTTCGGTGCATATTCGTTGATCAGCGCGGCGGCATTGGGCATCAACCCGCCACAACCGAGCCCGGCGATAAACCGGCAGATCCCGAACTCGGTCGGGCTGCTGGCGAAGCCGTTGATCACGGTGGCGATGCTGAATAACGCAAAGCAGAACACGATGCCTTTCTTGCGGCCGAAGCGGTCCGCCAGGGTGCCGAAGATCAACGCGCCGAACATCATGCCGAACAGCGCATAGCTGCCCAGGGCGCCGGCCTGCAAGGGGGTGAGCCCCCACTCACGCATGATCGACGGCAGGACCACACCGTAGATAAACAGATCATAACCGTCAAAGATCAACAGCACCGCACACAGGCTCACGATCAGCCAGTGAAAGCGGTTGAACGGGGCATTATCAATTATCGAATGGACATCATGGGTACGCATGGCAGTGCTCTCTTTATTGTTGTTGTGAGTCAATGTCTGCAGGTGGAACACGCAGGTGAAAGCGGGCAGTCAGCCGAGGTCGCCACCCCCTACCGGCAGGGTTACGCCGGTGATGTAGGACGCCTCGTCGGAGGCCAGGAACAGAATCGCGCCAGCCTGTTCGTCGATGCTGCCGTAGCGCTTCATCGGGCTGCTGTCGAGGGTCTGATCGACGATCTGCTGATACCACAGGCGCTCCTGCTCGCTCTGTGGCTGGCTGTTGCGCGGGATACGCCGTGGCGGCGCCTCGGTGCCGCCGGGCGCGGTGGCATTGACGCGGATGCCGCTGCCGGCGGTTTCCAGGGCCAGGCAGGCAGTCAGTGCATTCACCCCGCCCTTGGCCGCGCCGTACGGCACGCGATTGAGCCCACGGGTGGCCACCGAAGACACATTGACGATGGCGCCGCTGCCCTGCGCCAACATGTAGGGCAGCACGCAATGGCAGCACCACAGCGTCGGGAACAATGAACGGCGCACTTCGGCTTCGATTTCGCTCTCGGCGTAGTGCTCGAACGGCTTGGCCCAGATGGTCCCGCCGACGTTGTTGACCAGAATGTCGAGGCGCCCGAACCGCGCCTTGGCGGCGGCCATCACCCGCGCGCATTCGGCGTGCTGTTCGAGGTCGGCGGTGAGCAGCAGCGCGCGCTCATGCTGCAACTCATGCACAAGTTCCGAGCGATCCACCGCCACCAGCCAGGCGCCCTCCTCCAGCAACCGCTCGGCAACGCGGCGGCCGATACCCTGGGCCGCGCCGGTGACCAGCGCGACCTTGTCTGTGAAACGTGAAGTCATGCGTATGTCCTCAGGCGGCATCGCAGCTGGCGCTGACGTTGGGGGTGAATTTTTCGTAGTGGAAGCTCGCAGGGCTCACGCCCTGCGTCTTGAAGTGCTGGCGCACGGCATCGACCATCGGCGGCGGCCCGCACAGGTACACGTCGACATCACCGTCGTTGAGTACTTCGCTGGCCATGTACTGGGTGACATAACCCTGGCATGGATGCGCGGTCTGCGGGTCGGCCACGCAGGTGATGAAGTTGAAGCTCGGCAGCCGTGCGGCAAACGCCTGCAGTGCCTCGACCATGACGAGATCCTGGTCGCGCGTGACCCCGTAGATCAGCGTGATCGGGCGGGCTTCCTGGCGCTGCGCAAGCACTTCGAGCATCGACAGGAACGGCGCCAGGCCGGTGCCGCCGGCCAGCAACAGCAACGGCCGCGCCACTTCGCGCAGGTAGAAACTGCCCAGCGGGCCGGTCATGGTCACGCTGTCGCCCGGTTGCGCGCGCTGCAGCCAGCCGCTCATCAAACCGCCCGGCACGTGCTTGATCAGAAAACTCGCGCCGGTCTCACCGGGGCGGCTGCTGAACGAATACGCACGCGTCTGGCCGCTGTCGGGCACGCCGATGTTCACGTACTGGCCGGGCAGGAACACCGGCGCCTGGTCCAGTTCGAAACGCACCTCCAGCGCCGCATCGGCGTGGCGGGTAATGCCGGTCAGCGTCGCGACAAATGCGGTGGTGCCGGTCTTGCAGGCGCTGGACGGCAGCGGCACGGCAATCACGCAATCGGACTGCGGCACCATCTGGCAGGTCAGCACCTGGCGCTGCTGCGCCTCGTCTTCGCTCAGGGCGTCGTCGATGTAGTCGTCGCCCAAGTCATAGGCACCGGTTTCGCAGTGGCATTTACAGGTGCCGCACACGCCGTCCGAGCAGTCCATGGGCAGGTTGATGCGTTGGCGGAAGGCAGCATCGAGCACCTTCTCACCCGCCTTGCAGTCGATGAAACGCGTGACCCCATCTTCGAAGTTCAGGGCAATGGCATACGTCATGGCGGTGTCCTCAGATGTGGTAGATGTCGATGACCTGGTGGATGTAATCGTTTTTCAGCACGACTTTCTTGCGTGTGATCAACGGCTGCTCGGCGCGGGTATCGAGGTGGTAGAACGAGGTGCCGAAGTAACTGTCCGTGGTCTTGTAGCGATGGCTGAGGGTGTGCCAGTTGAAGCGCAGTTCCACCTGTGCGCCGTCGTCGGCCAGCACTTCGAGGTTGCTGAGCAGGTGCACGGTGCGCGGTTCCGGTGTACTGGCGCTGGAGCGCTCAGTCTTGATCCGGAAGATGCGGTCTTCGAGGCCGTCGCGGCTGGGGTAGTAGATCAGCGAGATCTCGCGTTGCGGGTCTTCGACGAGGGTGTCGTGGTCGTCCCAGGCCGGCATCCAGAACTCAGCCTTGGGTGAATAGCACGCCAGCCATTCATCCCACTGACGGTCATCGAGCAAGCGCGCTTCGCGGTAGAGAAAGTCGAGCAGGCGGTCACGGGAAAGGCTCATCACACCGCCTCCCGGTCGCTGGCAATCAGGCCTTGCTGCTCACGTTCGATCGCGCGCTGCAGGCTCGCGGCCCAATGCGCGTGCTGGCGCACGAACAGCCCTTCGTCTTCGGTTTTGACCCCGCTGAGTTGCGGGTGCATGCCCATGGCCCTGGCGTTTTCATCGGCGCCTTCGACCCATTGCTTGGCGCCACGGCTGAGGTCGTTCCACAAGGTGCTCGCGCCTTGGTAGCCGGTCTGGCAGGCGCGGAATTCCTCCAGGTCGTCCGGTGTGCCCATGCCGCTGACGTTGAAGAAATCTTCGTACTGGCGGATACGCGTGGCGCGCTCCTGGGCACTTTCGCCGATGGGCGCCATGCAGTAAATCGTCACTTCGGTCTTGTCCACCGCGAGCGGCCGCACCACCCGGATCTGCGTCGAGAACTGGTCCATCAGGTACACGTTCGGGTAGAGGCACAGGTTGCGGGTCTGGTCGACGATAAAGTCGGCACGCACCTGGCCGAGGCGTTCGGCCAGCGCCTCGCGATGGGCATGCACTGGGCGCACGTCCGGGTTGAGCAGGCGTGTCCACAACAGGATATGCCCGTGATCGAAGGCGTAGACGCCGCCAAGGCTTTTCGACCAGCCATTGGCGTCGACGGTGCGTGTGCCCTCGGCCTCGTAGTTGCGCCGGCCCATGGTCGCCGAGTAATTCCAGTGCACCGAGCTGACGTGGTAACCGTCGGCGCCGTTCTCGATCTGCAGCTTCCAGTTGCCGTCGTAGACATACGTCGAACTGCCGCGCAGTACCTCCAGGCCCAAGGGCGCCTGGTCGACCATCTGGTCGATGATCACGCGGGTTTCGCCGAGGTAGTCGCTCAGTTCAGGCACGTCCTCGCCGAGGCTGCCGAACAGAAAGCCGCGGTAGTTTTCAAACCGCGCCAGGCGCTTGAGGTCATGCGAGCCGTCGCAATCAAAGCTGTCGGGGTAGGCCCCGGTCTTGGCGTCCTTGACCTTGAGCAGCTTGCCCGCATTGCTGAATGTCCAGCCGTGGAAGGGGCACGTGAACGAGCCCTTGTTGCCTTGCTTGCGCCGGCACAACATGGCGCCGCGATGCGCACAGGCGTTGACCAGGCCATGCAGGCTGCCGTGCTTGTCGCGGGTGATGACCACCGGCTGGCGCCCGATCCAGGTGGTGAAGTAATCGTTGATCTCGGGCACCTGGCTCTCATGGGCCAGGTAGAGCCAACCGCCTTCGAAGATGTGCTTCATCTCCAGGGCGAACAGGTCAGGGTCGGTAAAAATGTCGCGGCGGCAGCGGAACACGCCGTTGGCGGGATCTTCCTGCACGGACTCGCGCAGTTGTCGGGCGAGTCGGTCGAGTGTACTGGTCATGGGGCGAGCCCTCCGTTGTTCTTGTATCAGGCGCCCTCACCGTACGTGTCCGACATGTTGTCCAATATCCCTTTTCTGCAGATCACTATCCGCCGAGCGCACGCCGCTCAGCGGTGGCGCTTCCAGGTCTGCGAGGGCAGCTCGCCAAAGCGTTGGCGATAGGCCTCGGAGAACCGTCCCAGGTGCGTGAAACCGTGGTCCAGCGCCACCTCGGTCACGCTGCGCGCGCTGCTCAGCTGCAGGCGGGCATGCACCCGTTCAAGCTTGCGCCGCCGTACGTAGTCACGCGGGGACAGGCCGACCTGGCGCTCGAACAGGCTGTACAGCGAGCGCTCGCTGACCTTGGCCACCGCCATCAGTTGTTCGAGGCTGATGTCGTCGGTGAGGTGCTGTTCGACAAACTCACGCACCGCCTCGAAGCCGCCACCCTGTGCAGGCTGGGGGATCACCCGCAGCACATTGCTGCCCAGCAGGGCCAGCAACTTGGTCGCCACGATGCGCTCGTACAGGCTCTGCATATGCGGTTCGGCAGCGTTTTCCGCCTCGTGGCAGATCAGCCCCAGCAACGGCAGGAACCCGCCCATTTCGCTGAGTGCATGGCGCGCGGTCGCAAAGCGGATACCCGGCTGCGGCAGCGCCCATTGCTGCTCCAGGCAAGCGTTTTCGAGCAGGCGTACGGGTAATTTGATGATGAATTTTTCGCAGTCGGCGGAATACGTCAGGTCCACCGGATCATCCGGGTTGATCAGCAGGATCTCGCCAGGTCCGAACACATGCTCCACGCCTCGCGAATGCGAGCGGCAATGCCCGCTCAGCAGGATCTGCAAGTGGTAGATGGTTTCCAGCGCCACCGACGTGACCCGCACCGGCGCGCCGTAACTGATGCGGCACAGGTCCAGGCTGGAAAAAGTGCGATGGCTGATGCTCGCCTGCGGCCGGCCCTTGGGGGGCAGGCGAATGCAGTGGCTGCCGACATGCTGGTTGACGTAGTCCGACACCGCATAGGCGTCGGCACCCTGGAAAATCTGGCTGCGCTCACTCAATAGCACGGTCATGGTTGCGCCTCTTTTATAGTTATTGGCCTCAGGCTGACGCCTGGTGTTGCGACCGTCCAATATGGATAAGGTCTGAATGAATACCCTGCAGGTATGGTCGACGGATAATACGCATAAGCCCGCGCACCGGCGCACGGGCGGCGAAACGTCTTGATACCTATTAGCCGACTCATGAGATCAGCTCATGAGACCTCGCGGTTTTGCACGACTAATCATCAGGTGCTGCTGCCTCTAAAGTGGGCACCCCGCTTTGAGGAAATCACATGAAGGAAGTCACCGTAGTCATAGGCGCCGGTTCGATCGGCCAGGCCATCGCGCGGCGCGCGCGTGCATACGATCAGCCCGGGCATTATCTTCACCCCGCTGGCCCGCGATGAGCTGAACGGACCACGCGGGGATGGTTACCGTCGCATGATCGAATCCAGCGCCGCCAAGCGCGGCGGAACACCCGATGAAGTCGCGGCCGTCGCGGCCTTGTTGATGGGCCCGGAAGGCACCTTCATCACGGGCAGCGACTTCCTCATGGACGGCGGTGTCACCGCGCACTACTGGTACGGCGATGACCAGTGATACCGCGCGGTCTAGCTGACCTTGCGCCCTTCCACCGGGTAACCCGGATCAGTAAAGCCATGGGTCGAGGCATGGCCGGGCACGACCAGGCTGTCGACCAACGCTTCGTCCTCCGGCCCCAGTTCCAGGCCCAGCGCGTCCAGGTAGCTGTCCCACTGCGCTTCGGTGCGCGGGCCGGCGATCGCCGCACTGATCAAGCGGTTCTTCAAGACCCAGGCAATCGCGAAAGCCACCGAAGTGGTACCCCGCGTCGCCGCATGCTCGGCAATGGCCTTGGCGATCTTCAACGACTCGGGGCGCCATTCGGTCTGCTGGATCCGTTTGTCACCGCGTCCGGCGCGGGTGTCCGCCGGTGGCGGCGCGTCCACCGCGTATTTGCCGCTGAGCACGCCACGGGCCAGTGGGCTGTAAGGCACGACACCAATGCCGTAGTGGCCCGCCACCGGCAACTGCTCGACCTCGGCGACGCGGTTGACGATGTTGTACAGCGGCTGGCTGACGGTCGGGCGCTGGATGCCCAGCGCGTCGGCGATGCGCACCATCTCGGCGATTTTCCAGCCGTGAAAATTCGACACCCCGTAATAGCGGATCTTGCCTTGGCGAATCAGGTCGTCGATGGCGCGCAGGCCCTCCTCCAGTGGCGCATCGCTCAAGGTGCGGTGGAAATACACGATGTCGATGTAGTCGCTGCCCAGGCGTTTTAGGCTGGCGTCGACCGCCTGCATGATCCATTTGCGCGACTGGCCCTGCTGGTTCGGGCCGGCCTCGGCCGACGCCGGATAACCGAACTTGGTTGCCACCACCCATTGGTCACGCTGGGCGGCAATGGCGCGGCCGACCACGGTTTCGGAGCGCCCGGCGTGATAGGCATCGGCGGTATCGATAAAGTTGACGCCAGCGGCGCCGGCTTTGTCGATGATGCGTTTGGCGCTGGCTTCATCAGCCTCGCCGCCGAACATCATGGCCCCCAGGCACAGGGGCGACACTTTCAAGGCACTGCGGCCCAGGTAACAGTAATTCATGGCTCACCCTCAACGGCGTTGGAAACGTAGACGGATCCTAGGCCAATGCGCATTGATGATTAAGGCGCTAAAGAAGGATACGGCCATGAGCCTGTTTCATGAGTTATCAAGTGCTGTAGCGCAGCGCCTCCACCACCAGGCTCAACGCCCGCGAAGATTGGCGTCGACTCGGGTAGTAGATGTGCAGGCCGGGAAAAGTCGGAAACCATTCTTCGAGCACCCAGCACAGGCGACCCGCCGCCACGTGCTCTTTGGCCAGGTCTTCGGGCAGGTACGCCACGCCGCAGCCGTCCAGCGCCGCCGCCAGCATCGGGTAGGTGCCGTTGAACGTCAGTTGGCCCTGCACCCGCACCTGCACTTCGCGATCGCCGCTGGCCAATTCCCATGCATAGCAACCGCCGTGGGTCGGCAGGCGCAGGTTGATGCAGTTGTGCGCGGCCAGCTCGTCCGGGGTCTGCGGCGCCGGGTGGGCTTGCAGGTAGGCCGGCGACGCGACCATGGCCATGCGCAGGTCGGGGCCGATGCGCACGGCGATCATGTCCTGGGCCACCTGATTGCCCAGGCGCACGCCAATGTCATAGCGCTCGGCGACGATATCGGTCAGGCCATAGTCGGTGATGATTTCGACCTTGATGTCGGGATAGCGCGGCATGAACGCTGACAGGCGCGGCCACAGCAACGCATTCGCGGCGTAGTCGGTGGCCGAGATACGCACCGTGCCGCGCGGCGAATCGCGCAGTTCGAGGACTTCGGCCAGGTCCGACTCGATCTCGTCAAAGCGTGGCGCCAGCTTGTTGTACAGCTGCTCGCCGGCCTCGGTCGGCGCCACGCTGCGGGTGGTTCGCGTCAGCAGGCGCACCCCCAGTCGGGCTTCGAGCGCCCGCACGGTATGGCTCAGGGCTGATTGCGAAACGCCCAGCTGAGCGGCCGCACGGGTGAAGCTGCGTTCACGCGCGACCGCCACAAAAGCCAACAGGTCGCCGTAGCCTTCGCGTGCCATTGATGAACCTCATTCATAGGGTGATGACGGTGCAGCGTATCGCAGATCAATCCGACCTCGCGATGAATTGATGAGCCGGACTCATAAGCGCATGCCGGTTATGCGGCTTAATCAATGCAAGCCAGCTGCCTACCATGGGGCTCACCTGCATAAGGAGCGCCCGATGAAACTGTTGACCGCCACCACCTTCGCCACCCTGCTCCACGCGGCTGTCGTAGATGCCGATCAAGCCCAGCCGCGTCCGGACCCAAAGCCCTCCTCTGCGGTGCTGGAAGTCACGCCGCAACTGTATGCCTACACCACCGAGCTGTTATTCGGTGAGGTGTGGAAACGTACCGAACTGGCCCCGCGTGATCGCAGCCTGATCACCGTGTCGGCGCTGATCGCCAACGGGCAGGTGTCGGCACTCGCGGACCACCTCAAGCTGGGCCTCGACAATGGCCTCACCCCCAGCGAGATCAGCGCGCTGATCACGCACCTGGCGTTCTATTCAGGCTGGCCGAACGCGATGTCCGCTGCCGCAATCGCCAAGCAGGTGTTCATCGAACGAAACATCCCGGACGAGCAGATCTCGCCACCGGCAGGCGCCGCGCTGGCGCTGGACCCCGACAGTGAAGCCAAGCGCCGTGCCGCTGTCGACGCCGGTGTCGGCGGCGTGGCCCCGCAGCTCGCGCGCTACACCAATGAAGTGTTGTTCGCTGACCTGTGGCGCCAAAGCACTCTCAGCGCCCGCGACCGCAGCCTGGTCACCGTCGCCGCGTTGATCGCCCAGGGCCAGGCGGCGCAACTGCCCTTCCACCTCAACCGCGCGCTGGACAACGGCCTGAGCCAGGCCCAGGCCGCCGAGGGGGTGACGCACCTGGCGTTCTACGTGGGCTGGCCGAAGGCGATGTCGGCGGTGCCGGTGCTCAAGGAGGTCTTCGCCGCCCGGGGGCAAGGTTGACGCACACGACATAATAAAAATAGATGATCTTATTAATTCATAAGATAACAATGTCTAATAATTAGCTTATTCCAAAAAAGACTTTCACTCAGGTTTTTTATAGGAATATCTTCGTATCACAGACCGACCCCATGCCTGGCGGAGGACGTACCCCGACCACCAGGAGCCTCCCGCAGGCTGAATGGATCCTTCTCGATATGCCAGATATTCAATTCCCTAAACCGCTGAAAAAACTCCATTGGTCATTGGTGACCAGCTCCCTGCTGCTGGCCACCGCGCCCGCCTTCGCCGAAACCACCAAGGAGGATGCCAAGCTCGGCACCGTCACGGTGATCTCCACCGGCCTGCGTGGCCAGGAGCGCACCGTGGCCGACAGCCCGGCGCCGATTGATGTGATCAACAGCGACCAGTTGCTCAAGACCGGCCGCGCCGAGTTGTCCGAGGCCATCGCCAAGCTGCTGCCGTCGTTCAACTTCGGCACCAATATCGCCGGCTACAACTCGGTGACGCGCCCCCTGAGCAACCGCAGCCTCGGCCCGGCCTACACGCTGGTGCTGGTCAACGGCAAACGTCGGCACAACGGCGCCACCGGCCAGCGCGGTTCGATCGACAACAGCGGCGCGAATGCGGTGGACATCGACCTGATCCCGGTCAGCGCGGTGGACCATATCGAGGTCCTCAAAGACAGCGCTGCCGCGCAGTACGGCTCGGACGCGGTAGCCGGCGTGATCAATATCATCCTCAAGTCCACCAACAACGGCGGGCACCTGGAAACCAGCTACGGGCAGCTGTATTCGGGCCAGGGCGAAACTATCAAGGTCGCCGGCGACCAGGGCTTCAAGCTTGGTGATGGCGGGTTTTTCCACTTCTCGGCGGATGCGCGCAAACGCGGTGAAGCCTCGTGGAACGGCAAGGCCGACAACAGCGTGCGCGCATTTGCCGACCCGGCAAAAGAAGCAGCGTGGGACCGCGTGGCGATCAAGAACGGCGACCCCGATCTCAAGGCCTTCAACCTCGCCTACAACGCCGAGTTGCCACTCGAAGACCTGACCCTGTATTCGTTCTCCACCTACGGCGAGCGCGATGCCGAGGCCGCCAACTATTTCCGCCTGCCAACCGGCACGGCCGCCGTGCCCGAGGTGTTCCCCGACGGTTATTTCCCACTCAACAACATCAAGGACCGTGACTACCAGTTGCTGTTCGGCGGCAAGGGCCAGGTGGCCGACTGGAACTGGGACCTGAGCACCACCTACGGGCGCAACAACGTCCACCATTCCAGCGACCTCAATATCAACCCGTCGCTGGGCACCGCCTCGCCGACCAAATTCGACAACCTTGCCACCTTCCGCTTCGAGCAATGGGTCAACAACCTCGACTTCACGCGCCGCTACGACAGCCTGTTCAACCTGACGTCGCCGGTGCAAGTCTCGGCCGGCCTGGAACACCGCTGGGAGCATTTCAGTACCTTTGCCGGCGACCGCGAAGCCTACATCACCGGGACTTACCCGGCGGCCTCTGGCGCGCAGGCGGCGGTGACGATCCGCCCTGAAGATGAAGTCAGCCTGATCCGCAACAACTACGCCGGCTACCTGGACCTGGGTTTTGACCTGACCGAGCGCTGGTTCCTCGACCTCGCCGGTCGGGTCGAACACTACGACGATGACTCGGGCAACACCTTCGGCCTGAAGCTCAACTCACGCTACGAACTGACCGACACCGTGGCGGTACGCGGCACGGTTGGCACCGGTTTCCGCGCGCCGTCGCTGACGCAGATCGGCTATACCGTGGCCGACAACCGCGTGGCGACCGATGTGAACGGCAACGTGGTGCCCGCCGTGACGCGCCTGACGCCGTCCGGCAGCAACCTGGCCAAGGCGCTGGGGGGCGATGATCTCAAGCCGGAAAAATCGCGCAACCTCGGCCTCGGCCTGACCTGGCAACCGGCGCCGCGCACCAGCATTACCGCCGACGCCTACCTGATCGACATCGATGACCGCATCGCACTGACCAGCAACATCTACGACCGTGGCAACGGCGCGATCAACGCGATCCTCGCCGCACAAGGTGTGCCCACCGGCACCTGGGTCAACTATTACACCAACGCGTTCGATACCCGCACCAAAGGCCTGGATGTGGTGGCGGACCACACCACACCGCTGGATGCCTGGGGCGACGTGCGCTGGAGCCTGGGCTTCAACTGGAACAAGACCACCATCGAAGGCACCCCGGACACGCCGGCGGCGCTGGCCAATTCCGGCGTGACCCTGGTCGGCCGTGATCGCCAGGGCGACCTCACCGATGCCACGCCCAAGACCAAGTGGATCCTGGGCGCCAACTGGAAGGTCGATGACCTCGCGGTCAACCTGCAAACCGCCCGCTATGGCGCGGTCAAGACCTTGGCAGTCAACCCCACCGGCGACCGCAGCTTCGGCGCCAAATGGATCACCGACCTCGACGTCAGCTACACCTTCGTCGACAGCATCACCGTCAGCATCGGCGGCACCAATATCTTCGACGTGCGCCCGGACAAGCATGCCGTCTACAGCAACCTGGGCCTGGCGCCCTACGGCAACCCGCCGTTCTACCCCGGCGGCGGCTACTGGTACACCAAGCTCGCCTACGACTTCTGATCCACACCTTGCATGCACACGCATCGCCACATGAGGGCAACCCATTGAATACCTCCAACTTGATGAGCCGTCTGCTGGCCCCGTGCGCCCTGGCGCTGAGCCTCGCCGCCTGCTCGCCCGGGAATGACACCCAGGCGGGCAAAACCCTGAACATCGCGTTCTTCGGCGATAACACCACCCTGGTCAGCGTCGATCCATTCCAGGTCTACTGGCTGGAACACCGCGTGCTGCTGCGCAATGTCGCCGAGTCCCTCACCGACCAGGATCCGGAAACCGGCAAGATCATCCCCTGGCTGGCCAAAAGCTGGGAGATCAGCGACGACGCGCTGACCTACACCTTCCACCTGCGCAATGACGTGACCTTCAGCAACGGCGAGCGCTTCGATGCCAAGGCGGTGAAAACCGCATTCGACAGCGACAAGGCGCTGGCCACCGAGCTGCCGGCCACCTTCGGCGCCACCTACCTCGCCGGGTTCGATCACGCCGAAGTGGTCGACGACTTCACCGTCAAGCTGGTGCTCGCCAAGCCCAACGCAGGGTTCCTGCAAGCGACGTCCACCACTAACCTGGCGATCCTCGCGCCCGCCTCCTACGCGCTGACGGCCAAGGAACGCTCCCTGGGCAAAATCATCGGCACCGGGCCGTTCTTGCTCGCCAGCTACACGCCCGAAGTCGGCGCGCACCTGACCAAGCGCAAGGGCTACGCGTGGCCGTCGGCCAATATGAAAAACCCCGGCGAGGCGCACCTGGAGACCGTGGACATCAGCTACATCCCCGAAGAGAGCGTGCGCAACGGCCTGTTCCTGCAGGGCAAGGCCGATATCCTGTGGCCGCGCAATCCGTTCTCGGAAGTCGACCTGAAGCTGTTCCAGTCCAAGGGCGCGACCATCCAGAGCCGTTCGCTGCCGGGACCGGCACTGAACCTGTACCCCAACACCCGTGGCGAACGCATTCTGGCGGACCAGCATGTGCGCCTGGCCGTGCAGAAGTCCCTGGACCGCAAGAGCTACGCGAGCACGGTCTACAACGCCGAATTCCCGGTGGTCGACGGCATTTTCGATGTGACCACACCCTACTTCAAAAGCCAGGGCAACAAGCTGGCCTACGACCCGCAAGGCGCCGAGCAACTGCTGGACCAGGCCGGCTGGGCCAAAGGCGCCGATGGCTACCGGCAGAAAAACGGCAAGCGCCTGACCCTGAGCTACAACATCAGCCCGGCCGAAACCGCCGGTGACGTGCTGATCCAGGATCAACTGCGCAAGGTCGGCATCGAGTTGAAACTCAGCGTGGTCACCCGCGCCGAATGGGTCGCCAACAACTCCGCAGGCAACTATGACCTGACGATCAACTACATGACCCGCGCCGACCCGATCATCCTGCAAACCATCCTCGACCCGCGCAGCGCCAACAGCTCGACCGTGGCCACCAACACCTATGAACCGGCAGTCCTGGAAAAGGCCAAGGGCCTGTTCGATGCTGGCATCACCGCGACCCAAGGCCCACAACGCGCCACCGCCTACGGTGACCTGCAAGACCTGCTGATTGATGAAAGCTCGGCGTTCCCGGTGTATGAGCGCGTGTGGCAAGCGGCGACCTCGGCCAAGGTGAAAAACTTCCGCTGGACCGCCGAGGGCTTCGCGCTGCTGGGAGATATCGAGGTCGGCACGCCATGAGCCGCTACCTGATCGGCCGCGTCGGCCAGGCCCTGTTGGTGCTGTGGGGGGCCTACAGCATCACCTATTTCATTTTGTACCTGCTGCCGGGTGACACCCTGTCGATCATGCTCAGTGCCTCGGGCATGGAAGCCGATTCGCTGTCGGTGGCGGACCTGGCCAAGGCGCGCGCCTACTACGGGCTCGACAAGGGCGTGTTCGAGCAATATTTCGACCTGCTGCTGGGCGCGCTGCATGGCGATTTCGGCCAATCCCTTTCGCTCAACCGCCCGGTAGCCGCGTTGCTTGCCGAGCGCCTGCCGCAGACGCTGTCCCTGGCCGGCCTGGCGATTGTGCTGTCGCTGATCGGCGGGGTGGGCCTGGCCTACCTGACCGCCTACATCCGTTGGCAGCCGTTGAAAAAAGCCCTGGCGCGCCTGCCGTCCCTGGGTTTCTCGGTACCGGTGTTCTGGATGGGCCTGCTGCTGATCCAGGTGTTCGCGTTCGGCCTGGGCTGGTTCCCCGCCACCGGCAGCCGAGGCGTTGAAAGCCTGGTGCTGCCGGCGATCACCCTGGCGATTCCGAGTGCGGCGGTGTACGCCCAGGTGCTGCAGCGCAGTTTCCAAGGGGTGTGGCAACAGTCGTACATCGTCACCGCCTACGCCAAGGGCCTCACCCGTGGCCAGGTGCAGGCGCGGCACGGATTCAAGAACGCCGCGCTGCCGATCCTCACCCTGATCGGCCTGCAAGTGGGCAACACGGTGTCCGGTGCGGTGCTGGTGGAAACCATCTTCGCGCGCTCAGGCATCGGCCGCCTGGCCCAGGAAGCCGTGCTGCGCCAGGACATTCCGGTGGTGCTGGCGATTGTCGCTGTCTCGGCGGCGGCGTTTGTACTGGTCAACCTGTTGGTCGACCTGCTCTACCCCTGGCTTGACCCGCGAATCTCCCACACGCCAAAGGTGTCGTAGACCATGACCATCCTCGAGCAGAATCTTGGCCGCAAAACCCTCGCGGCCAGCCCCGTATGGCGTCGGCGCAGCCGCCTGCAGCGTGCACAAGCCAGCGTGTTGCCGTTGTTGCGCCGGCCGGGTTTCAGCCTGGCGGTGCTGATCGTGCTGTTCGCCCTGGTCGCGGCCGTCGCGCCGCACTGGCTGACCCACTTCGACCCTTACGCCACCGCGCCGGCGGTCAAGCTCAGCGCGCCGAACCCGACGCACTGGTTCGGCACCGATGAGCTGGGGCGTGACCTGTATACCCGCGTGGTCTACGGCTCCAGCCTGTCAGTGCTGGCGGCCTTCCTCGCGGTAGGGATCGCGTTGCTGGGCGGGCTGGGCCTGGGGATTGTCTCCGGCTTTGCCGGTGGTCGCATCGACGCGGTGATCATGCGCTTTGTCGACGTGCTGCTGGCCCTGCCGGGGCTGTTGCTGGCGTTGGCGATCGTCACTGCGATCGGCTTCGGCACGGTGCCGGTGGCCATCGCGGTGGGCGTGGGGATTATCCCCGGCTTCGCCCGTACGACCCGCGCCGAGGTGCTGCGGGTCAAGACCCTGCCCTACGTCGAAGCCGCACGCCTGGGCGGCGCCAGTTGGCGACGGACCTTGCTGCGGCACATCCTGCCCAACGCCTGGGGCCCGGTGGCAGTGTTGGCCACCCTGGATTTCGGCGCGGCCATCCTGGCCACCGCCGGCTTGAGCTTTCTCGGTTTCGGCGCCGCACCACCTGCGGCGGAATGGGGCACGCTGATCGCCAACGGCCGGCACTTCCTGATCACCGCACCGTGGGTCTCGCTGCTGCCCGGCCTGTTCCTGGTCGCGGTGGTGTTCAGCCTTAACCATATCGCCCGCACCTTCGAGGAGATCCAGCGATGAGCGCCCTTCCCCCCTTAGTCGATGTGCGCCAACTGAGTGTCAGCTACCGACACGGCCAGACGGCGGTCAATCGCCTGTCGCTGAGCCTCGCCCAAGGCGAGACACTGGCGATTGTCGGCGAGTCCGGCTCGGGCAAGACCACCCTGGCCAATGCAATCCTCGGCCTGTTGCCGGACAACGCGCAGATCAGTGCCGGCGAACTGTGGATCGAGGGCACCGACCTCACCCACGCCAACGAACGCCAGAAACGCCACCTGCGCGGGCGTACCATCGGCCTGGTGCCCCAGGACCCGATGGTCAGCCTCAACCCGACCCTGCGCGTCGGCCAGCAGATCGGCGAAGCGCTGGTGTTGGCCAAGGGCAAGCGCTACCCCGGGGTTGACGCCGACATCGTCGAGTTGCTGCAACAGGTCGGTATCGACAAGCCGGTGCTGCGCGCACGCCAGTATCCCCATGAGCTTTCCGGCGGCATGCGCCAGCGCGTGCTGATCGCCATCGCCCTGGCCGGCAACCCGCGGCTGATCATCGCCGACGAGCCGACCAGCGCACTCGACGTCACCGTGCAGCGCAAAATCCTCGACCACTTGCAGCGCCTGGTCAGTGAGCGCGGGATTTCGCTGCTGATCATCACCCATGACCTGGGCGTGGCGCTTGACCGCGCCGACCGCATCCTGGTGATGCAACAAGGCGAAGTGGTCGAACAAGGCCCACCCCGGCAGATCCTCGTCGCCCCCCAGCACGACTACACCCGCGCGCTGATCGCCGCAGCGCCGGCGTTCGCCAGGCGCCGTGAGCCGCCTATCCATATTGATCCCACCCGGCAGCCGATCCTGCGCCTGCAAAACGTCGGCAAGACGTTCGTGCTGCCCAAGGTCAAGGGTGAAGACCCCGCGTTTGTAGCGCTGGAAGACCTGAGCCTGCAGGTCTACCCCGGACAAACCCTGGCCATCGTCGGTGAGTCGGGCTCAGGCAAGAGCACCGCACTGCGCATCGCCCTGGGGCTGGAAAAGCCCAGCCGTGGCCGGGTCTGGTTCGAGCAACAGGACGTGACCGACCTCAGTTGGCGCGACTTCCGCCCGCTGCGCCAGCGCCTGCAGCTGGTGCAACAAAACCCGTTCGCCGCGCTGGACCCGCGCTTCACCGTGTTCGACAGCATCGTCGAGCCGCTGGTGTCGTTCGGTCTGCTCAAGGGCCCGGCCCTGGAACAGGCCGCGCGCGAGTTGATCAGCCGTGTGCACCTGCCGGTCAGTTACCTTGACCGCCTGCCCCGCGAGCTATCCGGCGGCCAGTGCCAGCGGGTGGCCATTGCCCGGTCGCTGGCGCTGAAACCCGACCTGTTGCTGCTGGATGAGCCGGTCAGCGCGCTGGATGTGTCGGTGCAGGCACATATCCTCGACCTGCTCGAAGAGCTGCAACGGGAGATGGGCATTGCCTACGTGCTGGTGTCCCATGACCTGTCGGTGGTGGCCAACTTTGCCCATCAGGTGCTGGTGTTGCGCAATGGCCGGGTGATTGAACAAGGCTCGGTGGAGCAGATTTTCAACACGCCGGCCAGTGACTACACGCGTGAATTGATTGCCGCCATCCCAGGACGGCAGGTCACGGCGACGGCGGCGTGATCAGCCGCCTGACCGCTCACGCAGCAAACTGACCCTGGGTGTGAGGTTGATCCGCACCCGCTGCCAGTCGACGAATTGAGCCGCCTTGCCGGTCCAGATCGACCTTGCCGTCGGCGGCGCATGCAGGCTCATCTGCGGCGGCATGCGATGGACCCGGCTGGCGCGGGTGAACCAGCAGAGTCTGGTGTAGCGCGGCAGTTCATGAAGTTTGGCCGCGTGCACAGCCACCGGGCAGATCAACAACAGGTCGCCGAATGCAAACAGCTGGTACGCGTCCACCTGCACGCGTGCGTCGTCGCGCAGGTGTGTGTGCCATTGCAGTGAATCCAGATCGCCCAGTTTGACCTGGTCCTCCAGGATGAATCGGGCGGCGTGGTTCTGGCGGATTTCCAACGTGCCCGCGACGATGTAAGTAATGCTCGACATCGGCCCGCGCGCGGACAGCAGGAACAGGACGAAGAACATCACTACCGATGCGGCCACTGTGGACACCCGGCGCAACAGGCTGCCCTTGACCACGAAAAACAACAGCGCCGGGATCAGGCTGAACACAAAGGAACCAATCGAGAACAGCGCGACAAACCTGACCGCCGCGGCATCGTCCTGGCCGACATAGCTGTCCAGGATCAACAGTGTCGGCAATGTCCCGGAGACCACGGTAAACAGCAGCATGATGGCAAGGGGGACGTACACCCACTTCCGATGGCCACGGGGCGCCCCTTGCGCGATCAGCACCCGCACCCGCCTGATCCGATTCAGGCCGAACAGCGCCAGCAAGGTCATGCCCGAAACAATCAGCAGGGCCTGCCCGGCGCCGACGTCTTCGTTCCAGTAAAACGCCAACGCCATGAAGGTGGAGAACCCGACCACCAACGGCACCAACAGGCACAACGCGATGCATCGGGTACTGTCGCGGCGGCTATAAAGCAATGAAACCGACATGCCATACAACCACGCCGACACCATCAGCACCGCCAACTGCAGGGTCATCATGAACATCACGACGAGCACCCACACCAGCAGGGCCGACTTGGCATCCAGCGTGGACATGAAAATATCCGCGCGGCCAATGGCCTTGATGTAGATGTAAAGGCTGAGCATGCCAAAGCCCGTGCCCAGAAAAATCACCGTCACCGTAAACGGTGTCCAGTGCTCAAGCAGGTGCTTGAACCCTCTGCGAAAAAATACCTGGAACGTTGAAGCGGTCGCTGCGGACATCAGATCTCCTTGAAGTAAACCATCCCGGGGGGCTGTTTTAATCCACAAAGCGCTGCACCGCAAACAGTCTCGACCTGGCGTCCTTGCCATGGGCCGTCGGCAGCCGAAGCCTTCAAGGCCCAAACACGCGCGGTTTTGCCCGCGCCAACCGTTGATGGGCTGACGCAGCCCGCATGCCGATAGTGCCGATGGCCTCACCCGCCAGCCGTAACGGCTCGAGCGGCTGCCGGTTGGTAAGCGCGCCACTGGCGGGCACTCGCACGTATCTGCGCATCCAGCGCCTGGCAGTCGGACTCGCTGCCCGGCGGCTGCCCTGGAAGCAGATGCGGCAGTACCAGCTCGATGGACACATCGCCGCTGAAGCCGTTGGCCACCAATGCCTGGTACTGGGCGGCGAAGTCGATGTGCCCGGTGCCGATAGCGCCTCGTCCGGAATCCGAGATGTGATAGATCGCGGTGAGGGGCGCGCAGTCACGCAGCGTCTGCACCGGGTCGGGCTCATTGATGTTCATGTGGAAGCTGTCCAGCACCATGCGCAGGTTGTCACTGACGACCGCGCGGATCAGCTCCCGGCATTGCTGCGCCGTATTGATCAACGGCAATTCAAAATGGTTGCACGGCTCGTACAAGGTGGGCACGCCGCGGCGTTGGGCATAGGCGTCGATCACTTTGCAGCACGCCAGCAGTCGCGCGTACGCCGAGGCAGCATCCGGGCAATTACGTGTCCACAGCGACAGGCCTTGCAAGGTCACGGGCACGTTGCCCAGCTCGGCCGCGAAATCGATGACCTTCCGGTAATAATCCACGGCCAGGTCTTGCGTGGCGTCGGCGCTGTGCTGCGGCCCGGCATTGATCGGGTCGACCGCGAGAATCGTGATGCCTGCCCGACGTGCCTGCTCGCGCAGGTCTACCGGGCAGGCGTCGCGGTGATCACCTGAATACTGGATGCCGTCCAGCCCCAGGGCGAGCGCCTTGGCCAGCACCGCTTGCGGCTCGCTGAGCCCGAGTGTCCAGGTCACTACAGCCAGTTTCATAGACATCCCCTCAGCCTTTTGGATGAAACTCGATTGCCAGCCAGATCGCATCCGAATCCGACCAGTAGCGATGCCATGGATAGGTAGGACTGCCCTCGATATCCACAAGGGTGAAGGGGTCGTGCGTGTAGCCTGGTGCCATGCTGATCTGCCGGTACAGCGTGCTTGCGTCGCGCTCACGGAATAACTGGATGCGCCCTGCCCCGTGGATCTGGGTATGAATTTCCACAAAAGGGTGTTCATTGTGCAAGTAACAGTCGGTGTTGGTCGGCGCCCACCACAGGTTGAGGCGAATCGTGTACTCGCGTGCATCCACCACCGCCTCGCGCTGGTTGGCGAAGGCAAACGGGTCCAGGCGCACCGCGCCAATCTCGTCGTAGCGCGAGATGTACAACGGCGTGGTGCGCGGAAACTTGGCAAAGCGGTTCCCAAACCAGTCCCACTCCCCCAGCACGATGCCGCCCAGGTCGACCTCGCTGCGCACGCGGAACACCGCCATGCGTGCGGCCTCGGCGACCACGGCGTTGAACAGCACGGTGGATTTCCACGCAGGCACCACACTCGGTACCGGGCCGCCGATGCTCATGGGGCGGTGATCGAGGTTGACCACCACGCCCGCCTCGACGGTAAAGTCTTTTACGTTCTCGACCAGGTAACACTCGACGAACTGGTCACTGAATTGCAGCGCTCGCTGTTGATTGAATCGCATCACTTCGCAGGCCCTATCGGTTCTGGAATAAAGCCCCGCGCTCGTCCATGAGCGCAGGGAGTTGGCATCAGCGCATCAGAAACCGCGGTTCTTCACATACTCGTCGCGGTACTCGCCCAGGTAGTCGGGCACCGTGATGTCCCACCAGCCGGTGGGGTGCATGTTGCTCCAGGGGCGTTCGATCGAGCAGATTGCCTCGATCACGTAGGGCTGATTGGACGCGAGTGCGCGGTCCACCGCGGCGCCGATCTGCAGCGGGTCGGTCACCCGCTCGGCGGCGGCACCCAGCGACTTGGCGAAATCGGCAATGTTGGCCGACCAGGACGCGCCGTCCGGGGTGCGGAAATCGGTGATGATTTCGCGGTCCTCGCCGAACATGTTCAGTTGCAGGTTACGGATCGCGCCCCAGCCACCGTTGTTGATGATCAGGAAAATCGCCGGTACGCCCATCATCACCGCCGTTGCCAGCTCCTGGCCGGTCTGCAGGAACGCGCCGTCCCCGCAAATGGCAACCACCGGCTGATTCGGCGCGCCCATCTTCGCGCCAATGGCGGCTGGCAGCGCAAAACCGATTCCGGAGAAACCACCCGGCGTGATGTGCTGCTTGGGGCCATACACCGGAAACTCGTTGAACACCTGGTTCTGCGGGTTGCTGGAGTCGGTCACGACAATGGTGTTGCGCGGCAGGATCTTGCGCGCTTCGAACAGCACCTGGGACACCGTCATCGGCGACTGATTGCAGGTACGCAGCGGCGCCAGGTGTTCCTCCCACTTGGCCTTCAGGTGCTGCAGGCGCTGGAACATTGGCGAGGTGCTGTAGTCACGCGCCGCCCCGCTGTTACGCAATGCGGCCAGCAGCGCCTGCAGGATCGGCCCCGCATCGCCGACGATGCCGACTTCCACCGGGTAGTTCTTGCCCAGCTCGAAGCCATCGATATCGATCTGGATCAGTTGGGTCTGGTTCGGAATATCGAAGGTCACGCCGGGCCGGTAGGAGGACGTGATTCGATCACTGAAGCGGCAACCGACGGCCAGGATCACATCGGCCTCGCGGGTCATCGCATTGCCGGGGATCGAGCCGAGGTCGCCGCACGGCCAGGCATACAGCGGATGGTCCTCGGGGATCGAGCCTTTGCCCATGAACGAGGTGGTCACCGCGGCGCCCAGGTGTTCGGCGATGGCGACCAGGTCGTCACTGGCGTTCGCGGCGATCACGCCGCCGCCCGCCATGATCACCGGACGTTCAGCCGACAACAGCAGGTGCACGGCACGCGCGATGTCGGCCGGGTCGCCGTGCAGGCGGCCGTGGCCACGGTGCGTCTGCGGCGCTGGCAACTCGATTTCCGCACATTCGGCCTGCAAGTCCTGCGGCAGGTTGATCAAGGTAGGGCCACGGCGCCCTTCGAGCATCACGTTGAACGCTTGGGTCATGACCCCGGGCAACTGCGCCACCGTGCCCGGTTGCCACCAGCGCTTCACCACGGGTTCCGCCATGCGCGGGAAGTTATCGCCGTGGGGACGGTCGAGTTCCTGCAGCACGCCTTTGCCCAGCATGTAGGTGTGCACACCGCCACTGATCACCAGTTGCGGCAGCGAGTCGGCGAACGCGGTGGCGATCCCCGTCAGGGTATTGGTCGCCCCAGGCCCGATGGACGCGCAGACAGCCGCGATTTGCCCGCTGGATCGATAGAAGCCGTCAGCCATGTGTGACGCACCTTGCTCGTGCATGGCCGGCACCAGGGTGATCTCATCCTTGCGGTCGACAAAGGCGTCCAGCAGCGCGGTATTGCCATGCCCCGGGATCCCGAAGACATAGGGCACTTTCTCGCGGATAAGGTACTCGACCACGATTTGCCCACCGGTCATTTTTTTTGTTTTCGTATCAGTCATGCTGCGCTCCTGCTATGGCGTAAAGAGAGAGTGTCGCGGCCTGTTGTTCATCAGGCCGCCGGATAGAGGTGATGCCGAATTCCGTCGCGAGAATATGTTCCGCAGCCCGCAGCGCCTGGGCGGCGATGGTCAAGGCCGGGTTGACCGCGGCGGACGACGGCATGAATGACGCATCGATCACGAACAGGTTCGCGTGGTCATGGCTGCGGCAATAGATGTCCAGGGCCGAGGTCGTCGGGTCGCGACCAAATCGCACGGTGCCGCACTGGTGAGAGGTGGAGTGCTTGAGCAACGGCTTGGTCAATACGATCGGGTAACCGCTGGCACGCAGCAGCGCCACCATCTTCTTGATGAACCGACGGTGGGGGCGCAGGTTGTTGCGGCGGATCGCCATCTGGATCTGGCCATCCTTGATCAGGATGCGGCTGTCGGGGTCCGGCAGGTCTTCCGAGAAGGCAATCCAGTCCATGCTGTGCTTGGCCATGGTGGCGCCGACCACCTTGGGCATGAACGGCACATTGGCCGAGAGCATCCCGCCCTGGAGTTTGCCGAGCATCTGCGCATGGCCCAGTGGGAAGGGATAATCCGGCGCGCCGAAGTAGAACTCGTTCATCGACACGGTTTTCTGGAACACCGTGTCGTTGGGGCGCGGTGACAACCCCATCAATGCGGTCTGGTTATGTGCCATGTAGTAACGGCCAACCACGTCCGAGCTGTTCGCGACGCCATTCGGCGCGGCTTCGCACGCCGACCGCAGCAGCAAGGCCGCACTGTTGACGGCGCCACAGGAGACCACGATGAGCCGGGCGGTCAGTACTTCAGTCTGGCCGTCACTTTCCACCACGACCCCGGTCACTTGCTTGCCGTCCTGGCTGAGCAGCAACCGCTTGACCAAGGTGTTGGTACGCAGGGTCACATTGCCCGTTGCCAGCGCAGGCTGCACCAGTGCGGTCTCTGCCTCCATTTTTGCCGAAATCCGGCAAGGAAATCCGTCGCAGGTCTTGCACAGCGTGCAGTGGCCGTCAGCCGAATAATCGACCGCCAGCGGCATCGCCGAGGTCCGCGCGCCCGCCGCCCGCATGCCCTTGCACATGTGCTCGACGATAGGCGCCGACGCCACCGCAGGGTACGGATACGGCTTGCTGCGCCACGGCGCCGACGGATCGTCGCGGTCGTCACCGTGCACTTTGAAAATCTGCTCGGCCTGGGTGTAATACGGTTCGAACTCGGCGTAACTGACCGGCCACGCCGGCGACACGCCCTCCTCGTGCTGCAGCACCTCGAAATCCCGCTCGCGGTAGCGGATCATCGAGCCGCCATAGAACTTGGTACAGCCGCCGACGTTGTAGTAGATGCTCGGGCGAAACGGCTTGCCTTGGGCATCCAGCCAGGTGTCGTGGGCGGTGTATTTCTTGTCGAAGAACACCGAGGCCACACGCCAGTTGTCCGCTTCCTTCGGCACCCAGTCGCCACGCTCGAGCATCAGCACGTTCACCCCGTGTTCGGCCAGGCGGCGGGCGGTCATGGCGCCGCCGACCCCGCTGCCGATCACGATGACTTCAGGAGTGGCTTGCATTTAAATCTTCGCCTCGCTGTTGTTGGCAGCTGCGGATGCAGCCGGATGGCCAGCCGAGGCGCCGGGTTTGACCCGCATCAACAGCGGACCGAAGATCGCGATCAGGCTCATGAGCACCAGCGGCATGTAGAACAGCGCGCCGATGCCGTAGGTGCTCACCAGGTACGAATAGACCGCCGGGCCACCGAGCATGCCGCCAAACCCGATGCCGTTGACGATGCCGACATTGCGGCCCGAGTTGGCCGGGTCCTTGCGCCCCGCCGCCGACAGCATGAGCGGCGCGATACAGGCGAGCCCGAGCCCCAGCAGAGCAAAGCCGGCCATGCCCATCACCGGGGCGTGGCTCAGGGTCGCCAGGAAGATGCCGACAATCGAGATTGCGCCGCAGCAGAACACCATCGCCGCCGCACCGATACGCTCGGCCAGCCAGTCACCGGTCATGCGCGCGATAAACCCGGCGCCGGTAAAGAAGCTGATGGCCAGGCCAGCGGTCGAGATGGTCATGCCGGTCTCGCGCACCAGGAACTCCTGGCCCCAGTCGCTGACCGAGCTTTCACTGATCATCCCGGCAATCAGCAGCGCGCCGAAAGCCACCATCAACATCAGCACTTTCCAGTTACGCGCGGTGGGCGCGGCGGCGCTGCGGGTCGGTTCGTGGTTGACCGGCAGCAGCTCGTCCTTGCCGAGCATGAACTGGCTGGTCACCAGGCTCAGCAGCGCCAGTGAAACGCCGGCCACCGTGAAGGGAATAATCGCGCTGTCGGAAGAAAAGCCGGCGAGGTAGCTGGCCAGGATTCCAAACAGAAAGCCGCCCAACGAAAAGTACGCATGAAACGCCGACATGATGGAGCGTTGATAGAACCGTTCGACCTGCACACCGTGCGCATTCAGGGCGGTATCGACCGACCCGCGCAAGGCGCCCAACAGGCACCCGAACATCAGCGCGAAGGTGTATTGCGAGGCAAACCCCAGGGCGATGAGCGAGAGTGGATAGGCCAGCAAGGTGGTGCGGATTACGGTTCGTGGGCCGAACCGATCGACGAAATACCCGACGATGAATGCACCGAAGGTACCGCCGATGGCAATCCCCAGGGCGACCATGCCGAAGTTCAGGTCGCCGAGGCTTCCCTCCATGCCTAAATGGTTTCGAAACGCGCTCACCCCGACCGACCAGGTGTAAAACAGCGCCCCCATGATCATGAAGCCCGCGAACGTGGCCATTCGCGCTTTCTTGATTCTGGGCGTAACCAGGGAGTTGTCGCGTTTGCTCGATAACATGGATCACCTGTCGAGGGGCTGAGGCCCCTTCGTTATTGGAATTAATGACCGCTGGCCATCAGTATTTAGACAGTGATGTTGCAAGGTGCCCCACGTGGAAGGTCGCTCTTGATGGCTGACATGCACGCGCTCATGGACTGCCGGCGAGCAGGCCGCGTGGACGTTTCGAGTATCGAGAGATCGTGCGCGCGGCTCAATTTCGCAGATGGCTGTGGTGTGACGCAGACCGACGCACATGTGCAGCAGCGACAGTCCGGCAAGTGCGCGCTGGACGCTCGGTTGCAGACTATCTAGCATGCTCGGCATGCAGCTCACGCCTGATCCGCTGCCCGAAAAAAAACTAAAAAAGCCGCTTGCGAGGAGATCCACGCCCCCATGTCAGTTGTAATCGCCCCCTCCCATGGAGAGCGCCATCAAGTGCGCAATGACCTGCAAGGCAACGTGCAGAGAAACCTCGCCACGCTGGTGGAGTCGTGCCGGTCAGTCGCTGACATGTGCCGCAAGATCGATGTGAACCGCCAGCAGTTCAATAAGTACCTGGCCGGCCAGCATGTGCCGTCGCAGAAGATCCTGCAGAAAATCGCGCGCTATTTCATGATGGAAGCCGAGGACCTGTTTCGTCCCCCGGCCGACTTCAAGCAGTTCTACGAAGGGTTTGAAAACGAACTGCCAATCGGGCTGCGTGCCTCCGCGCAGTTCAATCATTTCCTGCCACTGGCCAAGGCTTCGGCGCACGCGCTGGACGACTACCTGGGCGTGTATTACCGCTACCACAACTCGTCGATCTATAAAGGCCGGATCCTGCGCTCGGTGACGTGCCTCTACCGCGCGGACACGATGGTGCAGTACGTGACCGTCGAGCGCTTCCCATTGCAGGATGGCAGCGGCAAGACCGGCTACTCGTTCACCTATCACGGTTTCTGCCTGTTGCTGGGCGACCGGTTGTTCATGGTGGATTTCGAGGGCAAGCAGCGCAACGAAATCACTTTCTCGATCCTCACGCCGCAGCACCGGCGGCCCATACGCTTTTTGCATGGGTTGGTCACCGGGGTGGCGTCATCGTCCTACCGCCAGCCCTTCTCCACGCGGCTCACGTTGAACTATGTGGAAAAAGGCCTGATTCGCAAACGGCACCTGCGCGCGGCAACAGTGCTGCTGCCCGCCGACCTGTCACTGCCGGTGGAGGTGCGCGAGTACATGACGGGAGACAATGCGGCGATTGTCTGGGGCGGGCAAGACTAGCGGCAACGCCGCCCTGCTGCCCATTGCGGGCAGCAGGGCATGACTCAAGCGGTGGTCTTGTAGCGACGGATGCGGATATCCGCCTGCTCCTTGTGGCCGGCAAACCCTTCCATCGCGCAGAGTCGCGAGCAGTATTCGCCCACCAGCACCGAGGCCTCATCCGTCAGCACGCGCTGGTACGTACAGGTCTTGATGAACTTGCCCACCCACAACCCGCCGGTGTACCGCGCGGCTTTGGTGGTCGGCAGGGTGTGGTTGGTGCCGATGACTTTGTCGCCATACGAGACGTTGGTGCGCTCCCCGAGGAACAGCGCGCCGTAGTTGGTCATGTGCTCGAGGAAATACAACGGATCACGGGTCATGACCTGGACATGCTCGGAGGCGATGCGATCCGCCTCCTCCACCAGTTCTTCAACACTGTCACAGAGGATGATTTCACCGTAGTCACGCCAGGCGATGGCAGCCACTCCGGCCGTCGGAAGAACCGCCAGTTGGCGCTCGATCTCGGCTGGAATCGCCTCGGCGAGTGCACGGCAGTTGGTCAGGAACACCGCCGGAGAGTTCACGCCATGCTCTGCTTGCCCCAGCAGGTCGGCGACCACCAGTTCTGCATCGGAGGTTTCGTCAGCGATAACCAGGGTTTCGGTGGGGCCGGCAATCAGGTCGATACCGATCTTGCCGTACAACTGGCGCTTGGCTTCTGCCACATACGCGTTACCGGGGCCCACGACCATGTCGACCGGCGCAAACGTGTCGGTGCCCAAGGCAAGCGCGGCAATGGCCTGCACCCCGCCGAGGCAGTAGATCTCGTCAGCGCCCGCCAGGTGCATCGCCGTGACGATGGCCGGATGCGGGCGCCCATCGAACGGCGGCGCCACGGCCACCACGCGCTTGACGCCGGCGACCTTGGCGGTCAACACACTCATATGCGCCGACGCCAACAGCGGGTATTTGCCGCCGGGGATATAGCAGCCCACCGAGTTCACCGGAATGTTCTTGTGCCCCAGGATCACGCCCGGCAGGGTCTCGACCTCGACATCCACCAGCGCAGCCTTTTGCACCTGCGCAAAGCGGCGCACCTGCTCCTGGGCAAAGGTGATATCGCCGATCTCTTGCGCCGAGAGGCTGGCGACGCAGGCGGCAATTTCCTCATCGGTCAGACGAAAGCTGACCGGGTCCCACTGATCGAACTGCCGGGAATACTCACGGACGGCGGCATCCCCCTGGCGACCGACGTTGGCAATGATGTCAGCCACCACATCGCGAACCTGGCTCGCGATCTCGGCCTGTGCAGCCACCGGTTTGGCAGTCTTGAGGTATTGAATCATGTCTTGCTCCAGTTTAAGTACGCGTCGTCAGCCAAGCCTCGAAGCACGGGCGTGCTCGACAGATACCTGGCAACTGGAGTCGATTTTCCGGGCTGCATGGCCCTGTCCACAATTTCGCACTGACGGCCCAGGTGACGCACGATGACGCACGACGCCCCAAGTTGATTGCGGCACCAAACGCGCCTGGGGATGGCCGCCTCGCACAGTCCGGCAGGTAGCAATTGATAACATTCCGCTGTCGGAAAATTGGAATCAAACCTCACGGTGACTCACTCACGCTACGAGCCCAGTCGATAAAACCCGCGCTGGGTGACTCTGCCTGAATCAGACCGCGAGATAACACTTCATGAGCCTATCAGCGACCGTCACCCAGCCGACTGTCACGCCAGCACGCCCTCTTCCTGTAACGCCCGCCATCCCCCCTCTCCTGGCAGACGGGTCAGATCAAGCTCCGGACGCCCGCCCCGAAGCCAAGGGGGACAAAAACCTCGCGCAGGTATTTGTCACAGCCGCGCAGACCATCGCCCGGGACAGGCTTTGATTTTTAGCGCTTCCATGCGCACGCTGCACGGAACACCGAAATCTACCCCCTGGAAAGTCCTGAGTTGCACCGCACGCAATAGTGTTTTGTCATCAAGCCCATTGATAGCACCCTAACGAAACCCCCATGCTAGAGGGCTAATCTCGCGCTTATATCATTCCGAATGATAGTTACCTTTGCTTCATTCGATTCGTGACATAGCACAGCGCCGCGCATGATCCGCCCATCTCAAATACATTGGCGGATGCACCTCATGGAACAGTCACTCAAACATTTGCGCTTTCCCCTGGCGATTTTGGCCGTGGTGGTGATGAGCGCATGCGGCAAGACCCCGGAACAAGCGGCCGCCATGCCAGCTGCAAAAGTCAGCGTGGCGAAGGTGCTGGAGCAACCGGTCAACGAGTGGGACGAATTCACCGGTCGCCTGGAAGCACCGGAAACCGTGCAGATTCGTCCACGTGTCTCGGGCCAGATCGATCAGGTGGCCTTCATCGAAGGCGCCCTGGTGAAGAAAGGCGACCTGCTGTTCCAGATCGACCCGCGTCCGTTCCAGGCTGAAGTGCGCCGCCTCGAAGCCCAGCTGGCACAAACCAAAGCCGCCGCCTCGCGCAGCGACAATGAAGCCCAGCGCGGCGAACGCCTGCGCCAGAGCAATGCGATCTCCGCCGAACTGGCCGACTCGCGCACCACCGCCGCCCAGGAATCGCGCGCCGCCGTCGCCGGGATCCAGGCGCAGTTGGACCTGGCCAAGCTGAACCTGAGCTTCACCCGCGTGACCTCGCCGATCAGCGGCCGCGTCAGCCGTGCCGAAATCACCGCCGGCAACCTGGTGACCGCCGATGTCACCGCGCTCACCAGCGTGGTGTCCACCGACAAGGTCTATGCCTACTTCGACGCCGATGAGCGCGTATTCCTCAAGTACACCGAGCTGGCTCGCCAAGGCCGCCGTGGTGCTACCACCCCTGTCTACCTGGGCCTGTCCAACGAAACCGGCAACCCGCACCTGGGCCAGATGAACTTCGTCGACAACCAGGTCAACCCGGCCACCGGCACCATCCGGGGTCGCGCCGTGTTCGACAACAGCAAGGGCGAATACACCCCTGGCCTGTATGCGCGCCTGAAACTGGTCGGCAGCGGCACCTACTCCGCCGTGCTGATCAACGACGAGGCCGTGGGCACTGACCTGGGCAAGAAGTTCGTGCTGGTGATGGACGGCGACAAGCCGGCGTATCGCTCGGTGGAACTGGGGCCGAAGATCGAAGGTTTGCGCATCGTACGCAGCGGCCTGAACAAGGACGACACCATTATCGTCAAGGGCCTGCAGCGCGTGCGCCCTGGGTCGCCGGTCGCTCCGGAAACCATCCCGATGGCCAGCAAGGAAACCCTCGCGGCCTTGGCACAACAACGACAAGCGCTTGAAGCCAGCAACCTGGAGCAAGTGGCGCCGGAAAAAACCGCGCCCAAGCTCGCAGCCGTTGCGACTCCACGCGGTTAAGGGATACGACTCAAGATGAATTTTTCCAAGTTCTTCATTTCGCGGCCGATCTTCGCAGCGGTGCTCTCGCTGTTGATCCTGATCGCCGGCGCGATCTCGCTGTTCCAATTGCCGATCAGCGAATACCCCGAAGTCGTGCCGCCGACCGTGGTGGTGCGCGCCAACTTCCCGGGCGCCAACCCCAAAGTCATCGGTGAAACCGTGGCCGCTCCGCTCGAGCAAGCCATCACCGGCGTCGAGAACATGCTGTACATGTCCTCGCAGTCGACCGCCGACGGCAAGCTGACCCTGACCATCACCTTCGCCCTGGGCACCGACCTGGATAACGCGCAGGTGCAGGTACAGAACCGGGTGACGCGGACCCAGCCGAAACTGCCTGAGGAAGTGACGCGCATCGGTATCACCGTGGACAAGGCCTCCCCCGACCTGACCATGGTGGTGCACATCACCTCCCCGGACCAACGCTACAACATGCTCTACCTGTCCAACTACGCCATCCTCAATATCAAGGATGAGTTGGCACGCCTGGGCGGCGTGGGCGATGTGCAGTTGTTCGGCATGGGCGATTACTCCCTGCGTGTGTGGCTGGACCCGAACAAGACCGCCTCGCGTAACCTGACCGCCACCGATGTGGTGACGGCCATTCGCGAACAGAACCGCCAGGTGGCCGCCGGTGCATTGGGCGCGCAGCCTGCACCGAATGACACCAGCTTCCAACTCTCGGTCAACACCCAAGGCCGCCTGGTCACTGAGGAAGAGTTCGAGAATATCGTCATCCGTGCCGGCGCCAACGGCGAAATCACCCGCCTCAAAGACATTGCGCGGGTGGAGTTGGGCTCCAGCCAATACGCCCTGCGCTCGTTGATCGATAACCAGCCGGCCGTGGCGATTCCGATCTTCCAGCGCCCTGGCTCCAACGCCATCGACATCTCCAATGAAGTGCGGGCGAAGATGGCGGAGCTCAAGCAGAGCTTCCCGGAAGGCATGGATTACCGCATCGCCTATGACCCGACCGTCTTCGTGCGCGGTTCCATCGAGGCAGTGGTCCACACCTTGTTCGAAGCACTGATCCTGGTGGTGCTGGTGGTGATCCTGTTCCTGCAGACCTGGCGCGCCTCGATCATTCCATTGGTGGCGGTGCCGGTATCGTTGATCGGTACGTTTGCGGTGATGCACCTGTTCGGCTTCTCACTCAACGCGCTGTCACTGTTCGGCCTGGTATTGGCCATCGGCATCGTGGTGGACGACGCCATCGTGGTGGTGGAGAACGTCGAGCGGAACATCGAATTGGGATTGGAACCGTTCCCGGCCACTGAAAAGGCCATGAGCGAAGTGACCGGCCCGATCATCGCAACCGCGTTGGTACTGTGTGCGGTGTTCGTTCCAGCGGCCTTCATCAGCGGCTTGACCGGACAGTTCTATAAGCAGTTCGCCTTGACCATTGCGATCTCGACGGTGATTTCGGCGTTCAACTCGCTGACCCTGTCGCCCGCGCTGGCAGCGGTATTGCTTAAAGGTCACGACGCACCGAAGGATCGCTTCTCCAAGTTCCTCGACAAGTTGCTCGGCGGCTGGTTGTTCAAACCGTTCAACCGCTTCTTCGACAAAGCCAGCCATGGTTACGTCGGCACCGTGCGCCGGGTGATTCGCGGCAGTGGCATTGCGCTGTTCCTGTACGCCGGCCTGATGGTACTGACCTGGCTGGGCTTCGCCCACACGCCGACCGGTTTCGTTCCGGCCCAGGACAAGCAATACCTGGTGGCCTTCGCGCAATTGCCGGACGCTGCGAGCCTGGACCGCACCGAAGACGTGATCAAGCGCATGTCTGACATCGCCATGAAACAGCCCGGCGTGGAAAGCGCTATCGCCTTCCCCGGCCTGTCGATCAACGGTTTCACCAACAGCCCGAACAACGGCATCGTGTTCGTGACCTTGAAGCCATTCGAGGAGCGTAAAGACCCGAGCCTGTCCGCAGGTGCGATTGCCGGTGCACTGAACGGCAAGTACAGCAGCATCGAAGAAGCCTACATGGCGATCTTCCCGCCGCCGCCGGTACAGGGCCTGGGGACGATTGGCGGCTTCCGCCTGCAGGTCGAAGACCGTGGCAACCTGGGTTATGACGAGCTGTACAAAGAAGTGCAGAACATCATCACCAAGAGCCGTGGCGTACCTGAGTTGTTCGGCCTGTTCACCAGCTACACGGTCAACGTGCCGCAGGTCGATGCTGCCATCGACCGTGAAAAGGCCAAGACCCACGGCGTGGCGATCAGCGACATCTTCGACACCCTGCAGATCTACCTGGGTTCGTTGTATGCCAACGACTTCAACCGCTTCGGCCGTACTTACCAGGTCAACGTGCAGGCTGAGCAGCAGTTCCGCCAGGATGAAGACCAGATCGGCCAGCTGAAAGTGCGTAACAACAAAGGCGAGATGATCCCGCTGGCGACCTTTATCAAGGTCAGCGACACCTCGGGCCCGGACCGCGTGATGCACTACAACGGCTTCATCACCGCAGAAATCAACGGCAACGCCGCACCGGGCTACAGCTCCGGCCAGGCCCAGGCGGCGATTGAAAAACTGTTGAAGGATGAACTGCCCAACGGCATGACCTACGAGTGGACCGACCTGACGTATCAGCAAATCCTCTCGGGCAACACCGCGCTGTTCGTGTTCCCGCTCTGCGTACTGCTGGCGTTCCTGGTACTGGCCGCCCAATACGAAAGCTGGAGCCTGCCGTTGGCGGTGATCCTGATCGTACCGATGACGCTGCTGTCGGCCATCACCGGGGTGATTATCTCGGGCGGCGACAACAACATCTTCACCCAGATCGGCCTGATCGTACTGGTGGGCCTGGCGTGTAAGAACGCGATTCTGATCGTCGAGTTTGCCAAGGATAAACAAGCCGAGGGTCTCGACCCACTGGCGGCGGTACTCGAAGCGTGCCGTCTGCGTCTGCGGCCGATCCTGATGACCTCGTTCGCCTTCATCATGGGTGTAGTGCCCCTGGTGTTGTCCAGCGGTGCCGGTGCCGAGATGCGTCATGCCATGGGTGTGGCGGTGTTCTCCGGGATGATCGGGGTGACCTTCTTCGGTCTGTTGCTGACACCAGTGTTCTACGTACTGATCCGACGTTATGTGGAGCGCCAGGACGCGCGCAAAGCGGCCAAGGCCTTGAAGCTGGAGACACAGCAATGAGCGTGAAAATATTCCTGCCGAGCCTCCTGGTACTGGCGCTTGCCGCCTGTGCCGTGGGCCCGGACTACAAGACCCAGACCCCGGAGGCGGCCAATATCACCGCCGCCGTGGACGCCAAGAACTACGACCACGCCAAGTTCGAAGGCATCTGGTGGCAGCAATTCGAGGACCCGACCCTCAACCAGTTGGTGACTCAGTCGCTGCAAGGTAACCGTGACCTGCGCGTCGCCTTTGCCCGCCTGCGTGCTGCCCGTGCGATTCGCGATGACGCCAGCAACGACGCCATGCCGGTAATTACCAGCCGCGCCAGCAGTGACCTGGGCAAAGGGCAGATCCCTGGCCAGACCACCAAGCGCGTCAACAGCGAGCGTTACGACCTGGGCCTGGACATGGCCTGGGAACTGGACCTGTTCGGTCGCATCCAGCGCAACCTGGAAGCCACCGACGCCGACCAGCAGGCTGCCGAAGCCGACCTGTACCAACTGCAAGTCACCATGATTGCCGAACTGGTGGACGCCTATGGTCAACTGCGCGGCGCACAATTGCGTGAACGCATTGCCCTGGACAACCTGAAGAACCAGCAGGATTCGCGCACCATCACCGTCAGCCTGCGCGATGCCGGGGTCGGCGACCAACTCGACGTCGAGCGTGCCGACGCACGTCTCGCGGCGGTGGAAGCCAGCGTGCCGCAACTGCAGGCCGAACAAGTGCGCGAGCGCAACCGCATCGCCACCCTCCTCGGCCAGCGCCCCGACAAGCTGACCGTCGACCTGAGCCCCAAAGACCTGCCGGCGATTGCCAAGGCGTTGCCGATCGGCGACCCGGGGCAACTGCTGCAACGGCGCCCGGACATCCTCAGCGCCGAACGCAAACTGGCCGCCGCCACCGCGCGTATCGGCGTGGCCAAGGCCGACCTGTTCCCACGGGTCAGCCTCAGCGGTTTCCTCGGCTTTACCGCCGGGCGGGGTTCGCAGATCGGCTCATCGGCCGCCAACGCCTGGGCCCTTGGCCCGAGCATCACCTGGGCCGCATTTGACCTGGGCAGCGTGCGCGCACGTTTGCGCGGTGCCGATGCACAGGCCGATGGCGCCCTGGCGACCTACGAGCAGCAAGTCCTGCTCGCACTGGAAGAGTCCGAAAATGCCTTCAGCGATTACGGCAAACGCCAGCAACGCCTGGTCTCGCTGATCCGTCAAAGCGAATCCAGCCGCGCCGCCGCCGACCTCGCGGCAATCCGCTACCGCGAAGGCACCGTGGACTTCCTGGTGCTGCTCGACGCACAACGTGAACGCCTGGCCGCCGAAGACTCCCAGGCCCAGGCCGAAGTAGACCTGTATCGCGGCATCGTGGCGATCTACAAAGCATTGGGTGGTGGCTGGCAGCCGGATACGGTGGTAGCAACCGCCAAGTAATTCAAGCGCTCCTTTGGTTGGTCGCATCCAGCCAATTTTTAGCCCCGTGGTCCATTCGGTCACGGGGCTTTTTTTGTTTGGAGGGTCCTGGAATGTTGAACACTTGAATCGTCCTGGGCTGACTGTTGAAACGTGGCGCACGAACTCCACCCTTCCAAGCGTCAGCGCAAAGCTGATGCCTTACGTAGCCTCATTCAAAATCAAACTCCGATAATGCCCCGGATTCGATCCGCTCCATTTACGAAACGCCTTGTAAAACGAACTGGTATCGGCAAACCCCAGCCGCTCGGCAATCTGCGCGAAGCTGATCTGCGGTTCCGCCAGCCAGACAATCGCCAGCTCTTTGCGCACGCTGTCCTTGAGGCCTTGGTAGGTCTGCCCCTCTTCCGCCAGGCGCCGGCGCAGGGTTGATGCAGAGATACACAGGCTGGTAGCGAGGCCCTCGGTTTCCGGCCAGGTGTCGGGGGGCATTCGGCGCAGGTCATGCTTGATGCGGTTGGCCAGGCTGTCGGGGTCGCGGTATTTGACCAGGATGTTGGCCGGCGCATGGGCCAGGAAGCGTTTGAGTTCCTCTGCGCTGCGCTTGATTGGCAGGTCCAGGCAGTCGGCCGAAAAGATCATGCGGGTGCGTGGCCGATCAAACCGTAGGTTGTCGGAAAACATCACCTGATAGTCATCGCAGAAATCCGGCCGGGGGCAGCGCAGTTCGATGGCCAGGATCGGGATGCGTCGCCCTGCCAGCCAACAGGCCACGCCATGGACGATCATCCAGTAGGTGAAGTAGGTAAACGCCCGCTTGGGCTCGACCTCAGGCTCCAACAGCACGATCTCGGCCAGGCTTTGCTGGCGCACCAACTGGGCGGGCAGTTGCTCGAACATCAAGGATAAAAACCCCAGGCCGGTTTCCAGGCTGGCGTCCAGGCTCGTTTGCGCCATAGCTGCGCGACACAGGAACGCCAGGCTGCCGGATTTGAGCTTGCGTGGGTCCATGCCGAAGAACTCATCGTCCAGGCGTCGCGCCAGCAGGCGCCACAAACGTGCGTAGGTGGTGGCCGACACGCGTGCAGCGGGCTGGTCGAGCAGTGCCGGGTCGATGCCGACTTTGTTCAGCACTTCAACGCTGGCCGCACCCGGCGCGCAGCTCTGCAACAGGGCTTCGCGCACGAGGTGGATGGAAATGGTGTCTTTTTCCGACATGGGAGGTTGGGCAATCCGATCGCGCACAAGATGGCCTGCATCATAAGGGCGGTTGCGCTTCGCCACCACCGTTCAGCCGCTGTTCAGCAAACGTCAATATTCCTTGTTTAGTAATGAGTATCATTATGTTACAACTTAGCCTTCTATCTAGTTATGATGCGGTGCCGAATGCTTGTTCCTTTTCTCATCATGCTGCGCGAAGGCATTGAAGCCGCGCTGATCGTCGGCATCATCGCCAGTTACCTGCAGCAGACCGGCCGCGGCCAGTGGATGCCCGCCGTCTGGATCGGCGTCTTCCTCGCCGCCGCGCTCGCGTTGCTGGTGGGTGGTGGCCTGGAACTGGTCAGCGCCGAATTCCCGCAAAAACAGCAGGAATTGTTCGAAGGCATCGTCGGCCTGGTCGCCGTGGGCATCCTCAGCTCCATGGTGTTCTGGATGCGCAAGGTCGCGCGCTCGATCAAGCACGCCCTGCATGAATCTCTCGACCACGCGCTGGCCGGCTCCAAGCACCAGGTCACGGCGCTGATCCTGATGGTGTTTTTTGCCGTGGCCCGTGAAGGCCTGGAAACGGTGTTTTTCCTGCTGGCGGTGTTCCAGCAGAGCGAAGGCCCGGGCGCTCCGATTGGCGCCCTGCTCGGCCTGATCCTGGCGATTGTCGTCGGCTTCCTGATCTACTCCGGCAGCATGCGCCTGAACCTCGGCGCGTTCTTCCGCTGGACTGGCCTGTTCATCCTGGTGGTGGCTGCCGGCATCCTGGCCAACTCGGTGCAGGCCCTCCACGAAGCCGGCGTGTGGAACCACTGGCAGACGGTCTTGTTCGATTTCAGCGCCGTGCTGCCGATGGACAGCCCGCTGGGCTCGGTGCTGGCCGGGATGTTCGGCTATCAGGAAGCACCGACCATCAGCACGCTGGGCGCCTACCTGATTTACCTGGTGGTGGCCCTGGTGATGTTCTTCCTGCCTGCGGCACCGGCCAAGCCTGCCGCCACCACCTCTTCCGTTTCCAGCCATTAAGGACCGTCTCTTGTCCAACCCAACTCCTCAGCCGGCTTCGCCACCCCGCGCCTTGCGCTGGGCCGTGGCGGGCTCGGTGGTCGTGATGATCGCCGCCGGCGGCCTGTTCTATTACGCCTCGCAGCTGGCCGCCAGCAAGCGCCAGGCCAACCACAATGAAATCGCCGTGACCATTCATGGCCATGCCTGCGAACCCAACGAACTGACCGTACCGGCTGGCCGAGCGAGCTTTCGCATCATCAACCGCTCGGACCGGGCGGTGGAATGGGAAATCCTCGACGGCGTGCTGGTGGTCGAAGAGCGCGAAAACATTGCGCCGGGCCTGAGCCAGGTGATCAACGCCAACCTGTTGCCCGGCGATTACGCGATTACCTGCGGCTTGCTGAGCAACCCGCGCGGCACCTTGCATGTGACGCCAACGGCGGAGTCCGATGCCCAGGCCAAGGCCAAGCCGTCGATGGTGGCGTTTATCGGCCCGCTGTCGGAGTTTCGCGTGTACCTGAGCAGCCAGGGCAGCGCGCTGGTCAAGGCGGTGACCGCCCTGCAGCAGGCAATCGACGCCGGTGACCTGGCCCAGGCGCAGGCCCTGTATGTGCCGGCCCGCGAGGCTTATCAACGGTTGGCGCCAGCGTCACAGCGCCTGGCCGAGTTGGACAACGCCATCAACGCGCGTGCCGATTACTTCGAAAAGCGCGAACAGGACCCGGCCTTCAGCGGCTTCCACCGCCTCGAATACAGCCTGTTCCAGCAACGCACCGTCGAGGGCCTGGCCCCGGTTGCGCAGCGCCTGCTGACCGACGTCACCACGCTCAAGCAGCAGCTGCTGGCCCAGTCGCTGCCGCCGGAGCAACTGGTGGGCATCGTGGTGCGCAACCTCAATAGCCTCGCCGACGTACGCGCCCTAAGCGGTGAGGAAGAGCGCTACAGCCATATCGACCTGAATGGCTTTGCCGCCAACCTCGAAGCCGCGCACAAAGTGGTCGAGCTGATGCGTCCGCTATTGACCAAATCCGCCGCTGACCTGCTGCCGAAAGTCGACAGCGCCCTCGCCGCCTTCGATGCCGAGTTGCAAGGCTTCAAGGTCGACAAAAGCTACGCGACGTATGACAGCGTCACCGCCGATCAGCGCAAGCAGATCGCCGACAAGGCCAAGGCTCTGGCCGCTGCACTCGATGGAATTGACCCAGCCCTTGGCCTCTCCGGCCTGCAGTGAAGACGACCGTACCCATGAGTGATTCAGAACAATTTTCCGCACAGCGCCGCCGTGTCCTGCTGGGCATGGCCGCGACCGGCGCCGCGATTGCCGGCAGTACCCTGACCTGCCCGGCCATGGCGGCCGCCGCCGAGCAAGTCACCACCGCACCGCGCAGTGACAAGACCCAGGACCACCACGATTATTTCGGCAAGCACCAGAGCGGCATCGTCACCCCGCGCCCGGCCTGCGGGATGCTGGTGGCATTCGATGTATTGGCCAGCGACCGCGAGGACCTGGAGCGCCTGTTCCGCACCTTGAACGAGCGCATCAGCTTCCTGATGACCGGCGGCACTGTGCCGCAAGTCGATCCGAAGTTGCCGCCCACCGATTCCGGGATTCTCGGCCCGGTGGTCACCCCGGACAACCTGACCATCACCGTGTCCGTTGGCGAATCGCTGTTCGATGAGCGCTTTGGCCTCACCGCCGCCAAACCCAAGCGCCTGAGCCGCATGGTCGGTTTCCCCAACGATGCGCTGGAACCGGCGCAGTGCCATGGCGACCTGAGCCTGCAGTTCAGCTCGAACACCCCGGACACCAATATCCACGCCCTGCGCGACATCGTGAAGAACCTGCCCGACCTGCTGCTGGTGCGCTGGAAACAGGAAGGCAGCGTGCCGCCCCAGGCACCGAGCAAACCCGGAGAGCCCGCGCAGAGCGCGCGCAATTTCCTCGGTTTCCGTGACGGTTCGGCCAATCCGAACTCCAACGACGACACGGCGATGAACCAGATCGTCTGGGTGCAGCCTGGCAGCGACGAACCCGCCTGGGCGGTGAATGGCAGCTACCAGGCCGTGCGCATCATCCGCAACTTCGTCGAACGCTGGGATCGCACGCCGCTGCAGGAACAGGAAAGCATCATCGGCCGCGTCAAGACCACGGGCGCGCCCATGGACGGCCATCAGGAAACCCAGGTGCCGGACTACAGCAAGGACCCCGAAGGCAAGTTGACCAAGCTCGATGCCCACATCCGCCTGGCCAACCCGCGCACCCCGCAGACTCAGGCCAACCTGATCCTGCGTCGGCCGTTCAACTACTCCAACGGCGTGAATAAAAACGGTCAGCTGGACATGGGGCTGCTGTTCATCTGCTACCAGGCTGACCTGGAGAAAGGTTTTATCAGTGTGCAAACCCGGCTCAACGGCGAGCCCCTGGAGGAATACCTCAAGCCGGTCGGCGGCGGGTATTTCTTCACCTTGCCAGGCGTCGCCGGGCCCAAGGATTTCATTGGGCGCACGCTGCTCGCTGCAACGCATCCTCAAACCACTGCCAACACCTAAAACAAACCCAGAGCGGAAACCGTCCCATGAAGAAGTCGACCCTCGCGTTGTCGTTGTTTATGACCCTCTCGCCACTGGCAGCCTTCGCCGCCACGGCGCCGTTGGACCTGGTAGGCCCGGTTTCGGACTACAAGATCTACGTCACCGAAGAAATCGGCGAGCTGGTGACCCAGACCCAGGCGTTCACCGACGCCATCAACAAGGGCGACCTGGCCACCGCCAAGAAGCTCTACGCACCGACCCGTGTGCACTACGAGTCCATCGAGCCGATCGCCGAGCTGTTCAGTGACCTGGATGCCTCGATCGACTCCCGTGTCGATGACCACGAGAAAGGCGTGACGGCGGAAGACTTCACCGGTTTCCACCGCATCGAGTACGTGCTGTTCTCGCAGAACACCACCAAGGGCCTGGAGACGCTGACCGCCAAGCTCAACACCGACGTCAACGACCTCAAGACCCGCGTCGATGGCCTGACCTTCCCACCGGAAAAAGTCGTCGGCGGCGCCGCAGCGCTGCTGGAAGAAGTCGCCGCGACCAAGATCTCCGGCGAAGAAGATCGCTACAGCCACACCGACCTCTACGACTTCCAAGGCAACATCGACGGCGCGAAGAAAATCGTCGACCTGTTCCGTGGCCAGATCGAGAAGCAGGACAAGGCGTTCCTGGCCAAGGTCGACAAGAACTTCGCCACCGTGGACAAGATCCTGGCCAAGTACAAGACCAAGGACGGCGGGTTTGAAACCTACGACAAGGTCAAGGAAAACGATCGCAAGGCGCTGGTTGGCCCGGTCAACACCCTGGCCGAAGACCTGTCGACCCTGCGCGGCAAGCTGGGCCTGAACTGATCAGGCGCACCTGACCTCCCGCGCCGGGCGCGGGAGGTCAGCGGCTCAACGGGCCGGCTGGAACCCGTTCAGTGGCGTGCCGAAGGGTTTGCCATTGCGCGGGTCAATGCATACCAGCGGCCATTGTAGGGTGTCGCGTGCGCCTCAGCCCCTTTGTAGCCTCCAGCGTTTCCCGCTGTCGGCATGCCGCCGGACGCCTCGGTACTGCTCGCCTGCCCGGCAGCGACGAGTAAATAGGTACGCAGCTTCTCCTCGGCGGTGACCATATGCGGCATCACCTTGCCCCACTTCAACGCCCCCCCGGCCAGCAACACCGGCAACTTCACCACCCCCTTGATCGCGGCATTGATCAACTGCGGGTAACCATCCAACGGATTCAGCGCCGCACTGGCAAACAAACCAGACTGCCGGACGAAGTCGAACGCACGGTCGCTGAAGCTCGCTGCAGGCTTTAAAGGCACCGACGCTATGGCAGGAGGCTTGAACCGCGTGGCCAGCCTGGTCAGCCGATTGGGCATCAAGGTCTTGGCCGAGCGGATCAGCCCTCGGGCTTGCCCGCCCGCCCCAATGGTCACGCCGACAACATCCAGCGCCAGGTTAGCCAGGCCGGCACCGATATTGCCCTGCTTGAACTCCTGATACGCGCCCACGAAGGGTACGAACCCCAACAGAAATGCATGCTCGCGGGCCCGCTCTTCACGGCGTCGCTCCAGTGGCAGCGGCTCTCTTGCGCGTTGCAACATCGACTCGCTGGATTCGTAAAAATTGTCCTGGGCGATCCTGTCGGCAATGCTTTGCGTCTTTCGTGAGGCATAAGTGTCCGGCACGTAGGATTGCGCCGTATGGTTGGCGGGCAATTCGCGCGCGGGAAAATGCTCCCCCAACCGCTCCGCGATCACCGCCGAGGACGTCACTTGGGGGCGAGGCTGGGAGCCGGCGGCATAGGCCTCGAAATCGAACGGCATCTGCGTACCGCGTACCACCGGCAGATACACAGAGCCACGCCGTGCTGGATAGCGCTCACGACGAATGACGCCATCCAGCTCGATGGTCCTGGGCAAATCCGTGCGCTTGATGATCTTGCCGTGGGCGAACACCTCGAAATACACCACCTCGGCTCCATGCTCCACGCGCATCAAGGTGCCTTGTCGCGCCCTGCGCGCGAGCCTGAGCGCCGCGGTTTCGTTGTCTTCGGTCACACCGGTTTCGCCACGCAAGGTGAACAGCTCGACCTTGCCCAGTTCCAGCAACCGGCGATCATCCAGCGGCAATTCGGCAAGCATCAGCTTGAGCTTGATGGCATAGGCCTGCTGAAGCTGATCCTGATGATGGCTGACTGTGGTCTTCAGCAACCCGTCGAGTTCAGGCAGGCGGCGAATAATTCTGTCGAGCCGGGCGCGCGCCGCCTCAGGCACCTGTGGTGTCCTGGCAGGTTTGTACGGTGTTTTCGCCGCAGGCGGGAATGCGGGCATGTCTTCGCTGAGCACCCACTTGCCCGGCGTGAGGTCGCCCGTCATGTAGGCTTCGATCAACGAGCGGGTGCGCGGCTCCGAGATCGGCAGGTTGCGCCGGTCCTCGGCGCTGGCCAGTTGCACGCTGAGGTTTTCCAGCTCAGCCGGGGTGGTGCCAGGCAATACGCGCAGCAGCTCCTTGACGGCCAGGGCCCTGCGCGTCGGCAGCGACGTGCTCGCATAGGTAAAGGCGCTGGCGGCCTCTTCCCGCTGCTTGAAAAACGCCTGCGCGGCGTCCTCGATATCCGCCTGCGAGTATTCCCCGTCACTGCGCTGCCTGATGCTGCCGTTCAACACCCCCCAGTCCGCGAGGATCTTCAGCGCCTTAAGCTGCATCAGCGTGGCCTGACCATCACTGGTGGGCGCCAGCGTGGTCAGGGTGCTGACCTGTTGCTCGTTCATCATTCTCGACGTTCCCGGCGCGTGGTGATCGGCCAATGCGCAGCCCAGGCGCAACTCCATCCAGGCCGGGGTGCCGAAGTGCACCGACTCCGGCACATCGTGCACCAGCATTTCCGGCGCCGCCTGGGCCAGACAGAGCTGGGTCGCCACGACTGCCAGCTTGGGGTCCAGGCCTTTTTGCTGCAGATGAAGCTCGATATCACGGCGCACGGCGCTGAAACTGCGGCCCATGTTCGAGGGCTGGTAGATCGAATAACCGGCGACCTCGCCTGGCTTGCCGGGCATCGCGGGATCGACCTGCAGCTTGATCGCGGCAATCACCAGCTGTTGGCGCAACACCTTGGGCAACGCCTCGGCACCGCCGGGACCGACCGGCCACTGGATCGCGCTGACCAGCTGTTCGGCAAATGCCAAGGCGTCCTCGCTGTCGAGCAGCCTGTCCAGGTGGGCCTGCGGATCCGCCTGCAGCGCTTGCAGCGTGACATTCGACAGTGCATCAAACCTTCTGGAGTTCGGGCTGCCCAGGCGAATACTGGCCATCGCACTCACATTTTGCCGGTCTTCCTCGGTCAGCGCGCCGGGTGTCCATGGCTGCGTGAGCAAGGCGCCATAGTCTCCCAGGGGGGGCGGCGTCGGCAAAGAAGTGCGCAGCCAGGCGATCACATTGCGTGTTTCTTCCACGCTGCGCGGCGAGCCCAGCCCCTTCAGGTCCAGCAATTGGCGAATATCCTGACGCGGTGTCGAATACACGCTGTTGCCCAACGAAGCGCTGAGCGCGGTCAGCGCCTTGAACTCCTCGCCCAGTGCGCGCTCTGCCTCGATGTGGTGGGTCAAGTCCAACCAGCCGCCGACCGGGCTCAGGCATTCCAGCCGGCCTTGCGACACCCGAAATGGCGCGTCCGGCCAGGCGACTCCTTCACGCTCGAGCAGGCGGGTCATATCGGCACGTGCAACAAACTGCTGCAAGCGCTCCATGGCCGCCTGGCTGTCCCGGGGTAACGCCGACGCCGGCGAGACTTCGCTGGCATGACTCGACCAATCGGTGCGCGCTGTCGGCGGCAGATGCTCAAGCTCGGCCTCAAGGCGATCGGCCAGGTAATCGCGCTCCTCCAGTTCGCCGATCACCTGCCATGTCTGCTCAAGAGCACCGGCGTTGACGCGGCCGACCAATGGGTGCGGCAGCCACAGCGCGTCGTCTCGATCGATAAAAGGCAGCCCCTGATTGGTCGGGTCGAGCAGTTCGCGAATCGGTCGCAAGGTGCGCGAAACCTCATTCCAGCCGGAGTTGTCGGTCAGGCTGAAGCGGACTGCGCTGCGCACGCCATCGTGATTGGCATAGCCCTCGACATAGTCACGGTGAAACGTCAGGGTCGCCGGTTCAAGGCGCTGCTCGGCCATCCACTGTTGCAACAGTGGACGTTTGAGCAACTGCTGGTACAGGCGCAGCGCAGGTCCCGGGCGGCTGTCCGGCGGCACCTCGACCAAGGTGTGGCCGCTGGTTTCAGCGGCAGCGATGCGCTCAGCCAACTGGACGTCGGCGCCGGCGACCCGGCCACGATCCTGGGTGGGTAATCGCGTCCACCTGTCCTCGGGTTCGGGCTGCTGCGCGACTACGGCGCGCCGCCTGCGTGGACTGGAGGATTGATCCCATGCGGGTTCGGGTGCAGCAATCACTGCGCTCGAAGACAGCGCAGTGGGAGGCAGGGGTAAACGGTTGCTCAGTGACATCAGCATAGGACAGGGCTCTCTCGGTTACGTCCATAAGGACCAGGTCCGCCCATCCGTGAACGGTGAAAGCCACTGTAGGGACGCTACACCCAAGCTGAATGTAAGCAGTATCCGATGCCCTTCACCCGTGCATTGCTGATGATTTCAAGCGCACGCCTACAGTATCCGGTACAACAGCCGCTCGATCCGCACGCGGCTGACCCGGCGCAAAAACTTGCCAACCGCTTCCGGATAATCCACCAGTGTCTGCAGATCCTGATAACGCTCGATCCGCGTGGTGTGCTGGAAAATCTGCGCCAGCTCGGTCCGCCGTGGGCCGAGCCACTGGCCTTGCGGGTCGTCGAGCAGCAAGGCGTTTTCCAGGTCGAGACGGAAGGCCCGTGGGTTGAGGTTGTTGCCGGTGAGCAAGGTGTAGCGCTGGTCGATCCACATGCCCTTGAGGTGGTAGGTGTTATCGCCGTCTCGCCACAGGTGCAGGTTCAATTGGCCGCTGTCGATCATCGGCTGATGGCGCTTGGCGAAACGGCGCAGGCTGATTTCATACAGGTAAGGCAGGGCCGAGATCACCTTGAACGGCTCGCTCGGCGGAATGTAGAAATCGTTGGCGGTCTTGTCGCCCACGATAATGTCGACCTTGACCCCGCGCGCCAGCGCACGGTTGATTTCCCGGGTGACCGGCAAAGGCAGGTTGAAGTACGGCGTGCAGATAGTCAGTTGATGCTGGGCGCTGGCGATCAGTTCGAGAATCACCCGGTTCAGTGAGTTGTTCTTGCCCACGCCCAACAGCGGGCTGACGGACAGGTGGCCATTGGGCAATTGCCCCGCCGTGGTGTCATAGGCCGCGTGTTTGAGGCGGCTGCGCAGGTCGCCGATGTCGTTGCGCAGGCTGCGCGTCGTCGGCGGGTTCGGCAGGTCCAGGCGATGCACGGCCTTGGACGCCACCAAGCCATGCTCCACCAGATGTTGCATCGAGTCGGCCAGCGGCTGGCTGTGGATCAGGTGGTAGCGGTCGAAGCGGTACTTGTCGAACTTGTGCAGGTACACGTTATTGAGGCTGGCGCCGCTGTACAGCACGCTGTCGTCGATCACAAAGCCCTTGAGGTGCAACACACCGAACAGTTCGCGGGTTTGCACCGGCACGCCGTACACCGGTACTTCGCTGCTGTGGCTTTGGGTCATGGCCTGGTACCAGGCGCTGTTGCCCGGTTGTTTGCCGGCGCCGATCAGCCCACGCTGCGCGCGCAGCCAGTCAACCACCACCACGATGTCCAATTCCGGCCGCGCCGCCTTGGCGGCGTGCAGGGCGTCGTAGATTTCCTGCCCCGCTTCGTCCTGCTGCAAATACAGCGCGACGATGTAGATACGCCGAGTGGCCCGGGGGATCTGTTCCAGCAGGCAGCGGCGGAATGCATCCGCGCCGGACAGCACGTCGATAGCGTCGGGAGAGAGGGGGAAACCGCGCAGTTTGGGCAACAGGGAGCGTTTGAAGAACGACGGCATAAGGCTCGCAATGGGTCGAATCCGAAGAGGCCCCGAGCTTACACCATGGGGGTGCTCAGGTCTCGTCGTCGCCGATGGAAAAAATTTAATTGACCAAGAAGAACGATCGTTCTACTGTCCGTCACATGAACGACTTACTGCGCAATGATACCCGCGACATTATCCTCGACGTCACCGAGAAGTTGATCTATCGCCATGGCATCGCCGCCACGGGCATGGACTTGCTGGTGAAAACCGCCGGGGTCTCGCGCAAAAGTATTTACCGTTACTTCGCCAATAAAGATGAACTGGTCATCGCCGCCCTGCACCGCCGCGATGAGCGTTGGATGCACTGGTTGCGCACTGAAGTGGATCGTACCGAGGGCAGCGGCGAACGCCTGCTGGCCGTGTTCAGCGCGCTTGAAACCTGGTTCGGCTCGGCGGACTTTCGCGGTTGCGCCTTTATCAATACCAGTGGCGAAACCGGCGACCCGCAAGACCCGGTCCGCCTGCTGGCCAAAGCGCACAAACAGAAACTGTTCGAGTACGTACTTGAACTGTGTGAAGCACATGGCACCCCCGACCCCGAACGGCAGGCCGCGCACTTGCTGATCCTGATCGATGGCGCCATTACCGTGGCATTGGTCATGGGCGATTCAACGGCTGCCGATAACGCGCGCTGCATGGCGCGAACGTTACTCGGGCTTTAATCCCCCAGGTCCGCCACTTTCGATCAATCCGTCCAAGGAGCTGCCCCATGTCTTCTGCCGCAGAATCACGCCCACCGTTGCCACCGTTCACCCATGCCTCGGCCATCGAAAAGGTGCGCCTGGCTGAAGACGGCTGGAACTCCCGGGACCCGCAACGCGTGTCGCTGGCCTACACGCCGGACACCCACTGGCGTAACCGCGCCGAGTTCGTGCACAACCGCGAGGAAGCCCAGGCTTTTCTCACACGCAAATGGTCCAAGGAGCTGGAGTATCGGCTGATCAAGGAACTGTGGGCCTTTACCGATAACCGCATCGCCGTGCGCTATGCCTATGAATGGCATGACGACTCGGGCAACTGGTTCCGTTCGTACGGCAATGAGAACTGGGAATTCGACGAAAACGGCCTGATGGCCAACCGCTTTGCCTGCATCAACGACCTGCCGATCAAGGCAAGCGAGCGCAAGTTCCACTGGCCGCTGGGCCGGCGCCCGGATGAGCATCCGGGGTTGTCGGAACTTGGGTTGTAGGCTCGACGCTGCCCACCTGTGGGAGCGGGCTTGCTCGCGAAGGCGATGGTTCAGCCAACACCTCTAGCGACTGACGCAGCGCTTTCGCGAGCAAGCCCGTTTCCACATTGGCATTTACAGTGTCCGTCAGTCCTGGTTCAGACCCACCCGATACAACACGCCGTTATCTTCATCCGTGAGCACATACAGGTAGCCATCCGGCCCCTGCCGCACGTCGCGAATCCGCGCCTTCAAGTCGCCGAGCAAACGCTCTTCGTGGACCACCTTGTCGCCGTCGAACTGCAGCCGGATCAACTCCTGGCTGACCAGTGCGCCAATAAACACGTTGTGCTGCCATGGCTTGAAGCGATCGGCATCATAGAACGCCATGCCGCTGATGCCCGGTGATATTTCCCAGACATGATGCGGCGGCACGGTGCCTTCCACGGTCTTGCCCTGGGCCTCGGGGATCGGTGTCAGCGAGTAATTGATGCCGTGGGTTGCCAGCGGCCAGCCGTAGTTCTTGCCGCGCTCGATGATATTGATTTCATCCCCGCCGCGCGGCCCGTGCTCGTTTTCCCAGATCGTGCCGCTCCACGGGTTGAGCGCCAGGCCCTGAGGATTGCGCTGGCCGTAGGACCAGATTTCAGGGCGTACCCCGGCTTGGCCGACAAAGGGGTTGTCATCCGGCACGCGGCCGTCCGGGTAGATGCGCACGACCTTGCCCTGCAGTTTGTCGAGGTCCTGGGCGGTCGGGCGATCGTTGTTTTCACCCAGGGTCACGAACAGGTAGCCATCACGGTCAAACGCCAGGCGCGAACCGAAATGGTTGCCGGTGGAGAGCTTCGGCTCCTGGCGCAGGATCACCTTGAAATCGGTCAAGCCGCTGAGGTCTGGCGCCAGGCGGCCACGGCCGACAGCAGTGCCGGCCTTACCGTCCTTGCCGCCGCCTTCAGCGTATGAAAGATAGACCAGTCGGTCCTGTTTGAAGTCCGGCGACAGCACCACATCGAGCAAGCCGCCCTGCCCCTTGGCCCACACCTGCGGCACGCCCGTCAAGGGTGCCGACAGCTTGCCGTCCGGGCTGACAAAGCGCAGGTGGCCTGGCCGCTCAGTGACCAGGAAGCCCTGCTTATCGGGCAGAAACGCCACGGCCCACGGATGGTCGAGGCCCTTGGCGATAGGGGTGGCGGTGATGCTGCCTTGTTCGCTGGGGAACTGCTGGGCATCGGCCGCATACACGGCAGTCAGTGGCAGCAAAGTGGTTGCGCACAGCGCGGCTAACAGGGTTTTACGTACAAACATAAGCAGAGTCCTTACCGGCGATTGCCGTTGGCATCATAGGTGGGGGCTTTGGTTTCGGTGGCCGGACGGCTCGGCGCGGCGTTGCGCTGGGGATAGCGATTGCCGATGCCACCGTTTTCCAGGGTCGGGGTGCGCTGGGTCGGGCCGGTCTGGACACCCCGGGTCAACGGCGCAGTGGGCTGGGTGCCCTGCATGCTGTTGGGGTTGGCCCGGTGAATCGGGCTGTTATTGGAGTCGCTTGAGCCGGGCAGGCTTTGCGCCTGGGCCAACGGCAACAGTGCCAGGCCCAACGCCAGCACTGCGAGGTGACGCACACAGCTGTTCATGACAAAGCCTCTCTGGGGCGAGGGTTACGTGCTTTCGATAACACGCTACGCCTTGGGTTCGGCTTTCGACACTAAATACTTTCTCATCAGGTGTAACACGATCTGTCCGCGTATCTGGCGGGGGAAACTTTTCCCGCGACCTTCGAGTCACCAGAACACAGCCCCTGCTTAAGGAATCGTACGTATGCCACGCTCTATCTGGAAAGGTGCCATCAGCTTCGGCTTGGTACACATCCCGGTGTCACTGGTCTCGGCCACCTCCTCCCAAGGTGTGGATTTCGACTGGCTGGACAAGCGCAGCATGGACCCGGTCGGCTACAAGCGCATCAACAAGACCACGGGCAAGGAAGTCACCAAGGAGAATATCGTCAAAGGAGTGGCCTTCGAGAAAGGCCGCTATGTGGTGCTTAGTGAAGACGAGATCCGCTCGGCCCACCCCAAGTCGACCCAGACCATCGAAATCATCGCCTTCGTCGACAGCGACCAGATCCCCCTGCAGAACATCGATACGCCCTACTTCCTGGCCCCGGACAAACGCGGCGGCAAGGTCTACGCCCTGCTGCGCGAAACCCTGAAGAAAACCCGCAAGGTCGCCCTGGCCAACGTGGTGCTGCATACCAAGCAGCATCTGGCCGCGCTGATGCCCCTGGAGTCGGCGCTGGTCCTGGTGATGCTGCGCTGGCCCGCCGAAGTGCGCAGTCTGGATGAACTCGAACTCGGCAGCGACGTGACCAAGCCCAGCCTGGCCAAGGGCGAGCTGGACATGGCCAAGCGCCTGGTGGAAGACATGAGCGCCGATTGGCAGCCCGAGGAATACCGCGACAGCTTCCAGGAAAAAATCATGGCACTGGTGGCGAAGAAGGCCAAGGCCGGCAAGATCGAAGATGTGGAATCCCAGGAAGGCAGCGAGGAGCGCAAGTCTGCCGACGTGATCGACCTGACGGAATTGCTCAAGCGCAGCCTGGCTGGCAAACCGGCGGCGAAAAAGCCGGCCGCGAAAAAATCCACCAAAAAGGCTTCTTGAGCCTGCCGTACGCTGGAGCACGCCATGGCAAAGCCTTTGAGCGAATACAACCGCAAGCGCGACTTTGAAATCACCGCCGAACCGTCAGGCAGCACGCCGACCGGCAAACGCAAGGCCTCGGCGCTGAGCTTCGTGATCCAGAAACATGACGCGCGCAACCTGCACTATGACTTTCGCCTGGAGCTGGACGGTGTGCTGCTGAGCTGGGCGGTTCCCAAGGGTCCGAGCCTGGACCCGAGCCAGAAACGCCTGGCGGTGCACGTTGAAGATCACCCGCTAGGCTATGGCAGCTTCGAGGGCAGCATCCCCGCCGGCCAGTACGGGGCCGGCGATGTGATCGTATGGGATCGCGGCGTGTGGCAACCGCATGACGAGCCGCGCAAGGCCTACGCTGCCGGCAAGCTCAAATTCACTCTGGTCGGTGAAAAACTCTCGGGCGACTGGGCGCTGGTGCGTACGCGCCTCAAGGGCAGCGGCGACAAAGAACAATGGCTGCTGATCAAGGAAAAAGACCCCCAGGCGCGCCGCGCCGCCGAGTACGACATCGTTGCGGCCGAGCCTGACAGCGTCCTCAGCGACGCCTCCCTAGGCGCGCCCAAGCCAACCGCAAAACCCAAACCCAAGGCCAAGGCCAAGCCGAAGAAGGCTGCAACCGCCCTCCCCGAGCAATTTTCCCCGCAGCTGGCGACATTGGTCGACCGCGCCCCCGAAGGCGACTGGCTGTATGAAATCAAGTTCGACGGCTACCGCATGTTGGCGCGCATCCGCGATGGCGAGGTGCGCCTGTTCACACGCAACGGCCACGACTGGACCGAGCGCCTGCCGCGCCAGGCCAAGGCCTTGCAAGCACTCAAGCTCAAGGACAGCTGGCTTGACGGCGAAATGGTGAGCCTGAACGGCGACGGCCTGCCGGATTTCCAGGCGTTGCAGAACGCCTTTGATGTCGGCCGCAGCCTGGATATCGTCTACTACCTGTTCGACGCGCCGTTCCTCAACGGCGCGGACCAACGCGAGGCGCCGGTGGAGCAGCGCCGGGCCGCCCTCAAGGCTGCGTTGTCCGGCAGCCGCAGCAAACTGCTGCGTTTCTCCGAAGCGTTCGCCGCCAACCAACGCGATATTTTCGAGAGTGCCTGCGACCTGGCCCTGGAGGGCGTGATCTGCAAACGTGCGGGCAGCCCTTATAGCTCCAGCCGCAATGCCGACTGGATCAAGCTCAAGTGCCGGCTGCGCCAGGAGTTCGTGATCGTCGGCTACACCCGGCCCCAGGGTTCACGCAGCGGCTTTGGCGCCCTGCTGCTGGCCGTCAATGATGACAGCGGCCTGGTCTATGCCGGGCGGGTCGGCACCGGCTTTGACCAGGCCGCGTTGAAAGCCATCTACGCCCAGCTCACGCCGCTGGAACGCAAGACCTCCCCATTGGAAAAACCCCTGACCAGTGCCCAGGCGCGTGGCGTGCACTGGGTGGAGCCGACACTGGTCGGCGAGGTGCAATTTGCCGAGTGGACCCGCGAAGGCGTGGTGCGCCAGGCTGCGTTTGTCGGGATGCGCAGCGACAAGCCCGCCGCACAGATCATCCATGAGCAGCCGCGCACGGCCAAATCGCTGAAAGCCCCCAAGGCCTCCAGTGCGAAAAAAACCAGCGACGGAGTGAACATTTCGCACCCCGAGCGGATCATCGACACCCAAAGCGGTACGCAAAAGCAGCAACTGGCCGCGTTTTACCAGAGCATCAGCGAGTGGGTCCTGCCCTTCCTGCGCCACCGGCCCGTCTCATTGCTGAGGGCGCCGGAGGGCGTCGACGGCGAGCAGTTCTTCCAGAAGCACTCGGAGCGCCTGGCCATTCCCAACATCAAGCAGCTGGACCCGTCACTGGATCCGGGCCACGCCCGCCTGATGGAAATCGACAGCCCTCGCGCGCTGCTCGGCGCCGTGCAAATGGGTACTATCGAGCTGCATACCTGGGGCGCCACCACGGACAAGATCGAGACACCGGACCTGTTTGTGCTGGACCTCGACCCGGACCCCGCACTGCCGTGGAAAACCATGCTGGAAGCGGCGCAGCTGACCCTTTCGGTGCTTGACGCACTGGGCCTGGAGGCCTTCGTCAAGACCAGTGGCGGCAAGGGCTTGCACCTGATCGTCCCGCTGGCGCGACGCGATGGCTGGGGCACGGTGAAAGCCTTCGCCAAGGCTGTCGCGCAGTTCATGACCGCACAACTGCCCGAGCGTTTCACCGCCACCTCCGGGCCAAAGAACCGTGTCGGCAAAATCTTTATCGATTACCTGCGCAACGCGCGAGGCGCCAGTACGGTGGCGGCCTATTCCGTGCGGGCACGCCCGGGCCTGCCGGTATCGGTACCGGTGAGTCGCGAGGAGTTGAAGGGGTTGCGCGGTGCGCAGCAATGGACGGTGGCCAACCTGCAGGAACGCTTGAATAGCCTGAAGAGTGACCCGTGGGCGGGCTATGCCAATCGGCAAAAGATCACCCGCAAGATGTGGGACAAGCTGGGCGCGACACCACCGGAGTGAGTCGTGCCCTTGCCCGGTGTCAGATCAGCACGAAGAGCAACGCCAATGCAGCGAAGATCGCCCACTTTTCCAGGTAGTAGCGCGTACGGTTGCGCTTTTTCAGTTCCTTGCCGCGCAGGCGGATCTTGTACAGGCGCGTAAACGCACGGTTCAGCCCGCCGGTCTTGTCCCCATCGTCGTTAGGCGAGCCGGCGGCGGCCATCACGTTGCGGCTGAACCAGCGATTGAAGGCGGCGGCCCAGCGGTACTTCATTGGCCGCTCGATGTCGCAGAACAGGATGATGCGGTTCTGCTGCGTGGTGTTTTCGGCGTAGTGAATGTAGGTCTCGTCAAACATCACCGGCTCGCCATCGCGCCAGTAGTAATTCTCACCATCCACATTAATGTAGCAGCCAGGATCGTTCGGCGTCTCCAGGCCCAGGTGATAGCGGTACGAGCCGGCATACGGGTCACGGTGACGTACCAGTTTCGAGCCGGGTGGCAGCTCGGCGAACATGGCCGCCTTGATCGAGCCGATGCTCTGCACCAGTTCGGTGGTGCGCGGACACAGCTTCATCGCCGACGGGTGGCTGTCGCCATACCACTTCAGGTAGAAACGCTTCCAGCCAGACTTGAAAAACGAGTTGAAGCCGACGTCGTTGTATTGGTCGGAACGCTTGATTTCGCCGGCCCGCATCAGATTCTGGCCCTCCTGGCGGATTTCCTCCCAGTGTTCCTGCAACGGGCTCAGGTCGGGAAAATCACTCGGCGACAGGTACGGTCGGCTGGGCAGCTTGGAGAAGAGGTAGAGAAAGCAGTTGATCGGTGCAAGGAAGGTCGAGTGATCGCTGAGCTGACGGCCCAGCTTGTGCCGCACTCGACCGCGCAGGTGTACATACGCGATGGAGGCAACGTAGAGAACAACAATGATGAGTTTCAAGGGATTTCGTCACAAGTCAGAAGAGAACAGGCTGCTCCTGCGCGCCCACAACGGCCGAGGATGGATAGCAGCACCTGAAATCACAATTCACACAATCGGCATCAACCCTGGTTGACAACCGGGTTCGTGGCATTGGCAGTTATTTAGCCACAGGTTGTAACCAAAAGTTAACTAAGAATTGTGAAAAGCTGTCTTGTGAATGTGATGGGCGACGACCTCGGCGGGCAGGCTTTACAGCGCGCCCGCGAGGCGTCTGGCCCGCGCTAGCGCAGCGGGAGACGGCGATCGGCGGTCACCGAAAAAGGCCCGTTTTCACGTCGTACCTGCGCGAAGTGGGTAATCAATGCCAGCAATATACCCAGCAGCAGCCCGGCCACAACGCTAAGGGCGATAATCAACGCGTCCTTGGGTTTTATCGGGTTCACCGGTTCCTGGGCCTGGCGGTCCACCGTCACCAGTTGTAACGCTAATTGCCTGTCGGGAAAGGAAAAATCACAAGTAATTCTCAAAAATAAGAAAATTCCTACACGCTGTTAAGCTTCTGGTACGCAAACCTGCCACATTGTCCGTAACGACCAGCGATTGGCCCTTCAGCAAAAAGGAATTTGTATGTCATCCATTTCAGACCCGGATTTTCTAGCCCTGCAAGGTGCCTGGGAGCAGACCTCACTCGAAGACAACGGCGTGCTCAATCCCCCCGACGCCCACACCGCTCCAGGCGCAATCACCACGATTACCGGCGAGCACTTCGAAGTGAAGACCGTCAGTGGCGAGGTGTTGCTGGCTGGACGGTTTTCCCTGGACAGCACCACGGTTCCCAAGAGCATTACCTGGGTGGACTCCATGGGAGAGGATGCCGGCAAGCAATTGCCCGCCAGTTATCGCCTCGAAGGGGATGAGTTTGTGTTTATTGCCGCAGATGAAAGTATGCCCAGGCCCCTCTCGTTCAGTACTGGCCCAGGTCAAACCATGCGCACTTTCGTACGCCGTACGTGACCCCGGCTCATCCGAACTTGCGACAGCATTTTCACAAAGCCTTCACTTGAGGGTCTATAGGGTGAAGCCTACCTACTCCAGTGAATCCCTTAGCCCGCCTCTCCTCGCGGGCTTTTTTTGGCCGGTCGGAAAGCCCCGACTCAGGGCGCACGCTTGGTCGCGGCGAGGGTAAAACACAGGGGTAATTGCGCAGGCTGGTGCTCGTACTGGTCGTAGAGTTCTTCGCGATTGGAGTGGCCGTATTCCTGCAGGTGGCTGATCTGCAGCTGCGCATCAATCGCGGCACTGACCACATCCCCCAGCGTATGCACATACCAATAGGAGGTCGGCCCGGCCACTTCGCCCTGCCCTTCATAGACAATCGACTCCTGCAGCACAAACGGCTCACGCTGGAAGTACGAATGGGCGGGCAGCAGCGGATTTTGCGCGCGGGGGTCGAACACCTCCAGGAACGGATGGGTTTCATACATCACCAGCGTGCCGCCGGGCTTCAACGTGTCGGCGACATGGCGCATGAACAGTGCCACATCCGGCATCCAACCCAGCACACCGATAGTCACCAGGGCAATATCAAATCGCCCGTGCAGGTGGTGCGGCAACTGGTGAATATCGCTTTCGATAAATTCCGGGCTGTGCGGAGAAACCGCAGCCAACTCGTGGGCCTGCTGCAAAAACGCCCGGGATTGGTCGACTCCCACCACCGAACGCGCGCCGAGGCCGAACAGTGAGAGGCTTTCGCGACCGTTGTTGCAGCACAGTTGCACCACGTCCTTGCCCGCGACGCCGATGTCGTGCAACAAGCCGGTGATGGTGGGGTCCAGGCAGGAAAAATCCGCAGCGCCGACCCGGCTGAGCAGCGCGTTCCAGGTGTCGGTGGTCCTGTGCAGGCCGGCGGATTGGTCCCAGGCATCCTTGTTAGAGGTGATCGCCTGCTGAGCTGAGGGCATGTCCATTGCGTCTCCAGATAATTGTTACAGCGAGGGACTGAAAATAAGCCAAGAGCCTGCGGATTAAAACCCCGGAAGACGTACGAAACTTAACGCAAACCTTGCAGGTCACTACGCCATGCAGTGTTCAGCCGTTGAACACCCTCTGCGAAGACCGCGCCATGGCCCAGCCCTCCGACCTGCGTAATACCCTATCCCTGGACGGCCTGAATTTCTTTCTAGCAGATGTGCGCGACGGCCTCGGTCCGTACCTGGCGATTTATCTGCTGGCGGTAAACAAGTGGGACCCGGCCAGCATCGGCGTGGTCATGACGCTGGCGGGGATTGCCGCGCTGATCACTCAAGGTCCGGCGGGCGCACTGATTGATCGCACGCGCAGTAAACGTGCGGTGATTGCACTGGCCGCGGTTCTGGTGACGGTCAGTTGCCTGCTGCTGCCATTTGTCAGTTCTTTCAGCCTGGTGGCCGTTACCCAGGCGGCCAGCGCCATTGCGGCCTCGGTCTTCGCGCCCGCCATCTCTGCCATCTCTCTGGGAATCACCGGGCCGCGCGCCTTTACTCGCCGCACCGGGCGCAACGAGACCTTCAATCATGCCGGCAATGCCGTGGCCGCGTTGCTGGCCGGGGGCCTGGCGTATCTGTTTGGTCCGGTGGTGGTGTTTTACCTGATGGGGTTTATGGCGGCAGCCAGTATCGTTGCGGTCAGTTGCGTCTCGGCCAAGGCGATCGACCATGAGGTCGCCCGTGGTTTCGACCCGGCCCACACCAATGACCACGAACAACCGTCCGGCATTAGCGTGTTGTTGGCAAACCGCCCCCTGCTGGTGTTTGCCATTTGCTGTGCGCTGTTTCACCTGGCCAATGCCGCCATGCTGCCGTTGGTCAGCCAGAAGCTGGCGCAAATCAACCTGCAGATGGCCACGCCACTGACGTCGGCCTGCATCGTCGCGGCGCAATTGGTGATGGTGCCGATGGCCTGGCTGGTGGGCCTCAAGGCCGATGTGTGGGGGCGCAAGCCGCTGCTGCTCGCCGGTTTCCTGATTCTGCCCTTGCGCGCAATGCTCTATACGCTGTCCAACGACCCCTACTGGCTGGTGGCGGTGCAAATGCTCGATGGCATCGGCGCGGGCATCTTCGGCGCGCTGTTCCCGGTGATCGTCAAGGACCTGACCCAGGGTACCGGACGCTTCAACGTCAGCCTGGGCGCGCTGTCGACTGTTTTTGGCCTGGGCGCGGCATTGAGCAGCAGCCTGGCCGGCCTGGTGGTGCAACAGGCTGGCTACAACGCGGCGTTCCTGACCCTCGCGGGCGTGGCTGCGGTGGCCTTGGCGCTGGTCTGGCTGGCGATGCCGGAGACCTTGGTGAAAGCATCTTTCGCCTGCCATACAACTGTCGCCTGACATATGCGACAATGCGCGCCAAATTCCAACACACATCCCCCATTTTTTGCTCAGCGACCGGGTTTCGCGCCTTGATGTCGCTGTTGATGCATGCCTGAAGGCTCCTGCCGCCACGCCCGCAACCCATTGATAGGTAAAGTAATTGATCTCCACAGCTAACATCACCATGCAGTTCGGCGCCAAGCCGCTCTTCGAGAACGTTTCGGTCAAGTTCGGCGCCGGCAACCGGTATGGTCTGATCGGTGCCAACGGTTGCGGCAAGTCGACCTTCATGAAAATCCTCGGTGGCGACCTCGATCCGTCGGGCGGCCAGGTCATGCTGGAGCCGAATGTTCGCCTGGGTAAACTGCGCCAGGACCAGTTCGCCTACGAAGAATTCACCGTACTCGACACCGTGATCATGGGCCACGAGGAACTGTGGAAGGTCAAGGCCGAGCGCGACCGCATCTACTCGCTGCCGGAAATGAGCGAAGAAGACGGCATGGCCGTGGCCGAGCTGGAAACCGAGTTTGCCGAGATGGACGGCTACACCGCCGAATCCCGCGCCGGCGAACTGCTGCTGGGCCTGGGCATTCCCCTGGAACAGCATTTCGGCCCGATGAGCGAAGTGTCGCCTGGCTGGAAACTGCGCGTGCTGCTGGCCCAGGCGCTGTTCTCCGATCCTGAAGTGCTGTTGCTCGACGAACCGACCAACCACCTGGACATCAACACCATCCGCTGGCTGGAAAACATCCTGACCCAGCGCTCCAGCCTGATGATCATCATCTCTCACGACCGTCACTTCCTGAACAGCGTGTGCACCCACATGGCTGACCTGGACTACGGCGAGTTGCGCCTGTTCCCGGGCAACTACGACGAGTACATGACCGTGGCGACCCAGTCCCGCGAGCAACTGCTGTCGGACAACGCCAAGAAGAAAGCACAGATCTCCGAACTGCAATCGTTCGTCAGCCGCTTCTCGGCCAACGCCTCGAAAGCCAAGCAGGCCACCTCGCGTGCCAAGGCGATCGACAAGATCCAGCTGGCCGAGGTCAAGCCTTCGAGCCGCGTGAGCCCGTTCATCCGTTTCGAGCAGAACAAAAAGCTGCACCGCCAGGCGGTCATCGTCGAGCGTATGGCCAAGGGTTTCGACGGCAAGCCGCTGTTCAAGGATTTCAGCTTCCAGGTTGAAGCCGGCGAGCGCGTGGCAATCATCGGCCCGAACGGTATCGGCAAAACCACCCTGCTGCGCACCCTGGTCAACGAACTGACCCCGGATGCCGGTAGCATCAAGTGGACCGACGCCGCGGAACTGGGCTATTACGCCCAGGACCACGCGCATGACTTCGAAGACGACGTCACCCTGTTCGACTGGATGGGCCAGTGGACGCAAGGCGAGCAGATGATCCGTGGCACCTTGGGTCGCATGCTGTTCTCCAACGACGAGATCCAGAAGTCGGTCAAGGTGATTTCCGGTGGTGAGCAAGGCCGCATGCTGTTCGGCAAGCTGATCCTGCAAAAGCCGAACGTGCTGATCATGGACGAACCGACCAACCACTTGGACATGGAATCCATCGAAGCGCTGAACCTGGCGCTGGAGAACTACCCGGGCACGCTGATCTTCGTCAGCCACGACCGCGAGTTCGTATCGTCCCTGGCCACCCGCATCATCGAGTTGAGCGCCACCGGCGTGATCGACTTCAGCGGCACCTACGACGACTACCTGCGCAGCCAAGGCGTGGTGTTCTAAATCGCGTCGCTGTGGCTGTGGTGAGCAGGCTTACTGTGATTAGCAGGCGTGTTGTGGCTGACAGGCCTATTGTGGCTGGCAAGCTCATTGTGGCTGACAGATTTAAGGTGGCTGACTGACTTATTGTGGTGAGCAGGCTTGCCCTGCGTTGGGCTGCGAAGCAGCCCTAAATTCAAACACCGCGCTCTGTCTGGAAGAACGCGGTGTTTTTTATAGGGGCTGCTTCGCAGCCCAACGCAGGGCAAGCCTGCTCGCCACAATAAGCTTGCTGACCTCAAATAAACTTGCTCACCTCAAATAAACTTGCTGACCTCAAATAAGTTTGCTGACCTCAAATAAACTTGCTCACCTCAAATAAGCCTGCTGACCTCAAATAAGCTTGCTCACCACAAATAGGCCTGCACACTGCAATAAGCCTGCACACTACCAATAAGCTGACTCACCAAAATCAAAGCCCCACTCCACTTCAAACAAAGTAGTTAGCCTGCTTCCTTTTCCCCCTGCCCCTTGCCATCATGCCCTCACCGCCCGCCCGCGAATGAGTGACCATGTCTGACGCCGCCCCCAGCTCCCTGTCGATCACCCTGCAGATCGTCTCCATCGTCTTCTACACCTTCATCGCGTTCATCTGCATCGGCCTGCCGATTGCGGTCATTCCTGGCTATGTGCACGAGCAATTGGGGTTCAGCGCAGTAGTGGCCGGCGTAACCATTGGCTCGCAGTACCTGGCCACCCTGCTCAGCCGCCCCATGGCCGGACGCATGTCCGACAACGTCGGCACCAAGCGCGCGATCGTACTGGGCCTGGCGGGCATTCTGCTCAGTGGTGTGCTGACGTTTTTCGCCACGCTGGCAGAAAGCCTGCCCAACTTGAGCCTGGCCATTCTGATTGCCGCCCGGCTGCTGCTGGGTGTGGCCCAGGGCCTGATCGGCGTGGGCACCATCAGTTGGTGCATGGGCGCGGTGGGCGCCGAACACACCGCGCGTTCGATTTCCTGGAACGGTATTGCGTCCTACGGCGCCATCGCCATCGGCGCACCGCTGGGGGTGGTGATGGTCGCCGACTATGGCTACAGCAGCCTGGGCATCGCCCTGACGGTACTGGCGGCGTTGGGCCTGGTGCTGATCCGCAACAAGCCCTCGGTGCCGGTGGTGCGTGGCGAGCGCCTGCCGTTCTGGGCCGTGTTCGGGCGCATCGCACCGTTTGGTGCGAGCCTGTGCCTGGCGTCGATCGGCTACGGCACGCTGACCACGTTTATTACCCTGTATTACCTCAACCGCGGCTGGGCCGGCGCGGCGTACTGCCTCACAGTCTTTGGCGTGTGCTTTATCCTGTCGCGGCTGGTGTTCATCTCGGCGATCAGCCGCTTCGGCGGCTTTCGCGCGGCCATTGCCTGCATGACCATCGAGACCGTGGGCCTCACGCTGCTGTGGCTGGCACCCTCCACTGGCGTGGCCTTGATCGGTGCCGGGCTGACCGGTTTCGGTTTGTCGCTGGTGTACCCGGCGCTCGGCGTGGAAGCCATCAAGCAAGTGCCCAACAGCAGCCGGGGCGCGGGTTTGAGTGCCTATGCGGTGTTTTTCGACCTGGCTCTGGCGATTGCCGGGCCACTGATGGGCGCCGTGGCGCTGAACCTCGGCTACGGCTGGATTTTCTTCTGCGCAGCGCTGCTGTCGGTCACCGCCCTGGGCTTGACGGTGTCGCTCAAGCGTCGCGCTTACTGATCGGCAGTCTGCAACCCGGCGCGGGTGGATTGGCCGAGGGTGTGGCCGAAAAAGCGCCCGGCCTCGGAGATCAGGTCACGGTGGATGCCTTCGCGGTCGACGCCATCGGCATCGGTGCAGATTGCCGGCATCGCCGCCAATTGATCGCTGTCGCACGGCGCCATGAACACAAAATGCCCGGCCCCGGCCAGCAGCTTGAAGTCCGGCGGCTCCGGCAACTTGCGCGCCAGGGCCGCGGCGTTCTTGTCCACGGCTACCAGCTTGTCGCCGTCGCCGCTGTAGAGCAGCACCGGCACATGCACATCAGCCAACGTCTGGCGGCCGAACATCAAGCTCAGCGGCGCCATCAGCATCAAGGCATGGATACGCGGGTCGGATTGCGGTTGCAGGTCGTCACGGTCAACCACCAGTTCGCCTTTGGTGGTGCAGGCGTCGCGGTCTTCCGGGCGCTCCTGGCAATAACGGCGCAGGCGGTCGAAATCCGGCTTGGCCCCCGCCAGGATCAACGCGGTTTCACCCCCGGCCGAATAGCCGATGACCCCGACCTGATTGACGTTGACGAACGGCGACAGCATCGGGTCGCCCAGGGTGGCGGTGATGGCTTCGGAAATCTGGATCGGCCGGCCATACAGGTTGCTCACGGTGCCAAGGCGGCTGTGGTCCTTGTAGTTGTCACCCGGGTGCAGCACCGCCACCACTACAAAGCCTTTGCGCGCCAGCGAGGTGGCCAGGTCATGCAGGGCCAGCGGCGTGCCGGTGTTGCCATGGGACAGCATCAGCATCGGGAAACGCCCGATGGCGATCTTCGCATCTTCAGTGGCCGCGACATGGTAGGCGCCCAACTGCGTGGTGTGCTCAAGCCCGGTGGAGGGGTAGAAGGCGACGGCTTTCATCGGCTGCAGGTCGAGCGGGTCGAGAAACGTCATGCGGTGGAAGCCCACACTCCAGTGCGGGTGCGGCGCAGGCGCGGCATGCACTGAAATCAGGCCGCCCAGCATGAAAAGAACCATAACAGCACAAAGACGCATCATGAGGATGTCCACCTTTGCTGCATTAAAACCGGCATGTCTGATTGAAAAGTCCATGGTTCAAGGTACCCGCACCGGATGGTAAACCCATGTGTGCATAACCTGGGCCAAAGTAAAGACAGCGGGCAAACGAAAAAACTCCGTACTCCGGTCGTTTTCAGGCGGCCAGAATACAGAGTTTAGGCGCCCCGCTTCAGATTGAAACGGGGCAGAGGCGAAATTTACACAAGCCTTACGCGGCGGCGAACAACTGTTGGTTGATCTGTGCGTTGGCGTCGCTCAAGGACTTGCTGCGCACTTCGTCACCGTAGGCCAGGCCTTCGGCGCGTACGATTTCGATGTCAGTGATGCCAAGGAAGCCAAACAGCAATTTCAGGTAGCCTTCATGGGCGGCGCCCGACGCTTGGCCAGCATGCAGGCCGCCGGCGGTGGACACGATGATGACTTTCTTGTTGCCGCACAGGCCTTCCGGACCGGCTTCGGTGTAGCGGAAGGTCTGGCCGGCGACCGCGATACGGTCGATCCAGGCTTTCAACTGGGTTGGAATGGTGAAGTTGTACATCGGCGCACCGATCACCACGGCGTCGGCGGCGAGGAACTCGGCCAGCGACGAGGCGCTCAGTTCGGCTTCGTGCTTTTGCGCGGCGTCGCGCAGTTCGGCGGCGGTGCCCAGGGCGCCCAGGGTCGCGCCGGAGAAGTGGTTGATGCCTTCGCTGGCCAGGTCGCGGTAGGTCACTTCCACACTGGGCTCGGCCGCTTGCCAGGCCTTGACCACACCAGCGCTGAGCTGACGGGAAGCCGAGTTGTCGCCGAGGATGCTGGAATCGATATGCAACAGTTTCATGCGGGATCTCCAAGTGAGGATCGCGACAGGGCGATCAAGTGAGGTTGATCCTACAGGTGAAGCCAATGATCGATTAGAGGGTTGAAATGCGACTGTTCGTCTCGTCAGCGGGACAGTGCACTGCCTCAAGCCCGCTTCACACTCAATGGGACGACACGTAGATCGACGCCGACGCAGGCGCGGGCAGCGCATACGTCCGCTTCATCCACTGGATCTCCTCCTGCGGCGTGCGGCCGAAGAAGCGCTTGAACTCGCGACTGAACTGCGAGGCGCTTTCATAGCCGACCTGGGTGCTGGCCGTGGCCGCGGTGATATCGCTGCGCAGCATCAGCAGGCGCGCCTGGTGCAAGCGCGTGGACTTGAGGTACTGCATCGGCGAAGTGTCGGTGACGGTGCGAAAATGCGCGTGAAAACTCGGCACGCTCATCATCGCTTCCCTGGCCAGCGCCTCCACGTCCAGGTGCTGGTGATAACACCCATGGATCTTGCGAATCGCCCGCGCGACCTTGCCGAACTGACCCTGGCGATTCAGCGCAGCGCGCATCGAACCGCCCTGCTCCCCCGTGAGGATCCGGTAATAGATCTCGCGCACCAGCGCGGGCCCAAGGATATGCGCCTCCATCGGCACACTCATGGCCTCGAGAAAGCGCAGCAGCGACGCGCTGAGCGGCTCATCCATCGGCGAGGAATACATGCCCCTGGGCTGGGCTTCGTCCAGCGCCAGCATCAACTCCGCCGCCAGGGTGAAATCCAGGCGCAGGTATACCGCGAGCATTGGCGCTTGTTCAGTGGCCTCGGTTTCCATGGTGAACGGCACCGGCACTGACACCACCAGGTAGTGCTGGGCGTCGTACACGTAGATGTCCTCGCCGAGATAACCGCGCTTGCGCCCTTGGCACACGATCACGATGCCCGGATCGTAGAGCACCGGTACGCGGTGCAACGGGCGGTTGGAACGCAGGAAGCGCACGTCATCGAGTGCGGTCAGGTTATAGCCTTCGACAGGCGCCAGGCGGCCCATCAACTCGATGATTCTTTCGGTGCGGCCCATGCTGGCTGGCTCCAGTGCAAAAACACACGGTATCGCGCCAGACCGGCTGACGCTACGCCCTGATAGGAATAGGCAATCAGTACAGTGGATCGGTGCAAAAAAACCAGCGTTCAACTGCTGCTGGCCTTTTTTGGGGTGGATTTGCCTTACGCAGACGCGGATGATTCGTCCCATCGACAGGACAATAGGCCGACCATGCAAGACCTCAACGACCTCTACTATTTCGCCAAAGTCGTCGAAGCCGGTGGCTTTGCGGCCGCCGGGCGGCTGTTGGGGATTCCCAAGTCGCGCCTGTCCCGGCGCATTGCCGAGCTGGAAGAACGCCTCGGCGCGCGCCTGCTGCAGCGCACCACCCGCCAATTGACCCTGACCGCCGTCGGCGAGCGCTACCTGCGCCATTGCCAGGCCATGCTGCTGGAAGCGGAGATGGCCGATGAAGCCGTCGCCAGCATGTCCAGCGAACCGCGCGGGCGCTTGCGGGTGAGTTGCCCGGTGGGCATGGCCCAGCACATTCTGCCGGAACTGGTGGCCGGGTTTCTGGCCGCCCACCCGCTGGTCCAGCTGGAAATGACCCTGGTCAACCGCCGCGTCGACCTGGTCGCCGAAGGCATCGACGTGGCCCTGCGCGTGCGCGAACTCGGTGACGAGGACCCGCTGCTGGTGACCAAGCGCCTGCGCCAGGCCCAGACCGTGCTGGTCGCCAGCCCCGCCCTGATGCTCGGGCGCCAGGTCACTACCCTCGACGACCTCAAGCAGTTGCCGATACTCGGCGCGCTGGAGGCGGATCGCCTGGTACACCAGCGCATCCTCGACCCCCAGGGCAACCCGCACGAGCTGGCGATGGAAGCCCGGCTGGGCATCGACGACTTCATTGTGCGCAAAGCCAGCGCGATCATGGGCCTGGGCTTCACCGTGCTGCCGATGATGTACTGCGAAGAAGAACTGGCCAGCGGCCGCCTGGTGCAACTGCTGCCGCAATGGTCCCTGCCGGGTGGCTGGCTGCAGGCCGTGTACCCGCATCGACGCGGCGTGCTGCCGGCCATTCGCGCCTGGATCGATTACCTCGAGGAAGGGTTCAAAGGCTGTGGAGATCGCCTGCTATGAAGATGACCGAAGCTAGCGTCGCAGACTTCTGCCTGAGCCTGCCCGGCGCGCGGGAAGACTACAAATGGGGTGGCGTGCGGGTGTTCTCGATTGCCGGCAACAAGATGTTTGCCCTGCAGAACCTGCGCGGTGACTCGTTGGCGTTCAAGGTCGACAAGGAGCTGTTCCTTGGCCATGTCGACCGCCCGGGCATTCACCCGGCGCCGTACCTGGCGCGGGCACAGTGGATCATCATGAACACGCCCTACCCGCTGGGCGCCGAGGAACTGCGCGGCTTGTTGCAGCGCTCCCACCAGTTGGTGGTGAGCAAGCTGCCCAAGCGCACGCAGATCGGTTTGTTGCTAGAGGACTGAAACCAGCGTGCCGCCGAGGAACAACTGGTCGAGCCAGAACACCTGGTGCAGCAACACGATCACCCAGAACAGCACCTGGTACGACACCTTGCGGGTCTTGTGGCGAAACACCTGCTGCGCGATCAGCGCCCCCGGCCAGCCGCCCGCCAGTTCCACCGCGTGCAGGATGTTTTCCGGGGTGCGCCAGCGGTCGGTACGCGCCTTGCGCTTGTCGCTCCAGTAGAGGAAGAACGCGATCACGCTGACCACGCCATACGCCACCAGCGGGATCAGCGTTTCACCGCGCAGCCACACCAGTACCGAGCCCAACCCGGGCGCCGCGCACAGCAGCACGAAGATCAGCGCCTTCAGGCGCGGGTGCTGGATCATCATGCCTTGGCGGCCGCCCAGTCGATCCAGCCGAACTGCCAGGTCGCCAGGATCAGCAGGCCGAACGCAATGCGGTACCAGGCAAACGCCGCATAACTGTGGCTGGCGATGAACTTGAGCAGGCCCTTGACCGCGATCATCGCGAAGATGAACGAGGTGACAAAGCCGATGGCAAACACCGGCAGGTCAGCTGGCTGGAACAGGTCGCGGTACTTGTAGCCCGAATACACCGCCGCACCGACCATGGTCGGCATCGCCAGGAAGAACGAGAACTCGGTGGCGGTCTTGCGCGACAGGCCGAACAGCAACCCGCCGATGATGGTCGAGCCCGAGCGCGAGGTGCCCGGAATCATCGCCAGGCACTGCGCAAATCCAACCTTCAGCGCGTCTTTCCAGGTGATCTCGTCCACGCTTTCGGCGTGCACTTCATGCTGGCGCCGTTCGGCCCACAACATGATGACGCCGCCCACCACCAGGGCCGTGGCCACGGTGATCGGGTTGAACAGGTAGTGGTGGATCAAGTCGGCAAAGATCACCCCGAGCACCACCGCCGGCAGGAACGCGATCAACAGGTTGATCGTGAAGCGCTGGGCGTTGCGCTGGGTCGGCAGGCCGGTGACCACGTCGAGGATCTTGCGGCGAAACTCCCAGACCACCGCGAGGATCGCGCCGAGCTGGATGATGATGTTGAACGCCATGGCGCGTTCGCCGCCGAAGTCGAGCAGGTCGGCGACGATAATCTGGTGGCCGGTGCTGGAGATCGGCAAGAACTCCGTCAGCCCCTCCACCACGCCGAGAATCAATGCCTGTGCGGCGGTCCACAAATCCATACTTCCCCCAAAGGTCATGCTCAATCGCATGCCTGGTTTATCTTTTAATGTTCACTGACGGGCACACCCAAGGCCCGGCGTTGATTCTCAACGCCGGCCTGCAAAAATTCTGTGAAAAATCAGGCAGTACTCAGGTTTTGCGATTGCAGGCCGAAAGCCTATCAGACAAGGCGTAAAAGTCGATGCAGCACCCACAATTATAAAAAGCACGGAGTGACAGGACGATGAACAGTTTGCGCAATATGTCGATCAGTCGGCGCCTCTGGCTGATCCTGATAGTCGCCGTGCTGATGCTGTTTGCCCTGGGTTTATTGATGCTCAGACAGATTCATGACGACCTGTACCAGGCCAAACGCCAGCAGACCCAGCACGTGGTCCAGACCGCCAGCGGCATCCTGACGTTTTATCACAGCCTCGAAACCACCGGCGTGATGACCCGTGACGCTGCGCAGAAGCAGGCCTTGAGCGCGGTGCGCGGCTTGCGCTACGACCATGACGACTACTTCTGGATCAACGATCTCACCCCCGTGATGATCATGCACCCGGCCAACCCCAAGCTGGACGGCCAGAACCTCTCGGCCATCCGTGACCCCGATGGGTTTGCGGTGTTCAACGAATTCGTGATCCTGGCCAAGGCCAAGGGCGCCGGCATCGTCAACTACCGCTGGCCGAAACCCGGCGCCGAAGCGCCCGTGGCGAAAACCTCGTATATCCAGCTGTTCGAGCCGTGGGGCTGGATCATCGGCTCCGGCGTGTACGTGGATGATGTGCAGGCCGAGTTCAGCGGCCAGGTGTGGAAAGCCTCGGTGATCGGCCTGGGCATCGCGCTGGTCATGGCCCTGCTGGTCACGCTGATCGCCCGCAGCATCGTGCAGCCATTGCAGGCCGCGGTGAACGCCATGGGCAACATCGCCAGTGGCGAAAGCGACCTCACGCGCAGCCTCGACACCCACGGCGACGACGAAGTCACCCAACTGTCCCGGCACTTCAACAGCTTCACCGCCAAGCTGCGCCAGGTGGTCAGTCAGTTGCAGGTGTGCGCCAACGCGCTCGGCGAGTCGTCCAGGGAGCTGGGCACCAACGCCACTCAGGCCCATGCTCGCAGCCAGCAGCAGTCCCAGCAGATGGAACTGGTGGCCACCGCGATCAATGAGGTCACCTATGGCGTGCAGGACGTGGCCAAGAACGCCGAACACGCCGCCAGCGAAATGCGCGACGCCCAGGTCCAGGCCCAGCAAGGCCAGGTCAATATCGACGGCAGCCTGCAGCAGATCGACCACCTCTCCGGCACCATCCGCCAGGCCGTCGAAGTGATCCGCACCCTGTCCAGCGAAAGCACGCAGATTGGCGGCGTGCTGGAGGTGATCCGCTCGATCGCCGACCAGACCAACCTGCTCGCGCTGAACGCCGCGATTGAAGCGGCGCGCGCCGGTGAACAAGGCCGTGGCTTTGCGGTGGTAGCCGACGAAGTGCGCCTGCTGGCCCAGCGCACACAGAAGTCGACTGCCGAGATCCAACTGATGATCGAGCGTTTGCAGGGGCATTCGGAAGCGGCGGTCAAGGTCATCAGCGACAGCCACAGCGCATCGCAGCTGACCATCGAACAGGCCGGCCAGGCCGGCGCCAGCCTCAATGCCATCGGCCAGGCCCTGCGCAACCTCAACGGCCTGAATGCCTCGATTGCCAGCGCCACCCTGCAACAGGCGCACGTAGTCGAAGACATCAACCAGAACGTGACCCAGGCGGCTGGCTTGTCCCACAGCACGGCGCTGGCGGCGGAACAGTCGAGCGCTGCCAGCGTGCAGTTGCGCGGCTTGAGCGAACAACTCGACGGCCTGCTGCGCCAATTCAAAGTCTGACTGTAGGCGCCGGCTGGCCCGCCATGAGGCCCTTGGGATCCGTGCGAGACTCAAGGGCGCCATCGCCGGCAAGCCAGCTCCAACAATGGTTGATCTTTGGTTACAATCCCCGCCCTCTGCCATTCGCCCAAGGAACCACCATGTCCGCGCTTGAACTGTTCGCCGCTGCCCTGGGGGTGATTGCCGTGTGGCTGACGGTCAAGCAGAACCCTTGGTGCTGGCCGATCGGGCTGATCATGGTGTTGCTCTACACCTGGGTATTCTTCGACGTGAAACTGTATTCCGACATGCTCCTGCAAGTCGTCTACGCGGCCCTGCAGGTCTACGGCTGGTGGCAGTGGACCCGCGCCGGCGAGGTCAAGCGGGGGCGCCAGGTCACCAGCCTGGGCGTGCCGGCGATCATCGCCAGCCTCGCGGTGGGCGCGGTCGGCAGCCTGTTGCTCGGCGCCGCCATGGCCCATTGGACCGACGCCGCCCAACCCTGGCTGGACGCCGCCCTCACCGGCTTCAGCCTGGTGGCGCAAATGTGGATGGCGCAAAAACGCGTGCAGTGCTGGCCGCTGTGGATTGCCGTGGACGTGATCTTCGTCGGGCTGTTTCTCTACAAAGGCCTGTACCTCACCGCCGCGCTGTATGCGCTGTTCACCGTGATCGCCGTGCAGGGCTGGCGTGAATGGCGCGCCGATCCGGCGTTGCACGCATGAAAGTGGTCGTACTCGCCGGCCCCGAGTCCAGCGGCAAAAGCTGGCTGGCAGCGGAGTTGCAGGCGCACTTCGGCGGGCTGATGGTCGGTGAATACGTGCGCTATTTCATCGACCATCACCAGCGTGACACCACCCTTGCGGACATCCCCGCCATCGCCCGTGGCCAACTGGCCTGGGAAGATGCCGCCCGCGCCCAGCAGCCGCGCCTGCTGATTCTCGACACGCACCTGCTGACCAACAAGCTCTGGAGCCAGACGCTGTTCGGTGACTACCCGGCATGGCTCGACGATGAGTTGCTGGCGCGGCATTACGACCTGCACCTGCTGCTGTCTCCCGACGACGTCGAATGGACGGCGGACGGGCAACGCTGCCAACCGCAACTGGCCGATCGACAGGCGTTTTTCCAGGCCAGCCTCGACTGGATCGAGCAGCACCAGCAGCCCGCCCTGGTGATCGGCGGCAATTGGCAGGAACGCCGCGCCAAAGCCTTCGCCGCCGTGGCGCGAGTGTTGGAATAACGACCGACCATCGGGTCAACGCAGTCCATCGCCCTGCTCACCAGTCAATCTTCTAAAGGAGATTGGCCCATGAACATGCGCATCGTTGCCCGCCTGATCAACCTGCCCGAAAACCGTGGTGTTCGTGTCGAAACCGCTGCCCACCCCGTGCTGCTGGTGCGCGTCGGCGACCAGGTGCGGGCGTTCGAGGCGGGCTGCCCGCACGCTGGCGCGCCGCTCGAACAAGGCGTGATCTGCAACGGGCATATCGTGTGCCCGTGGCACAAGGCGGCCTTCGCCGTGGACAGTGGCGCGGTGCGGGAACCCCCGGCACTGGTCGGGCTCAAGCAATACCCGGTGCAGGTGCATGATGGCGTGGTCAGCGTCGGCGATACCGCTCTGTGCGCCGAGCCCACGCCACTGCCCCACGATTCACGCTGCTTCGCGGTGATCGGTGCCGGCGCGGCAGGAGCAGCGGCCGTGGCCAGCCTGAAACGCGACGAGTTTGCCGGGCGCCTGCTGTGGATCGACCGCGAACCGAACCCTGCCTACGATCGCACCGCCCTGAGCAAATTCGTGATTGCCGGCCAGATGGCTGCCGATGACACGCCTGCCCTGCTGGACGAGGCCGTGGTGATTCACGGCGAGGTGCAGCGCCTCGACGCCGCGGCCAAACGCATCGAACTGGTCGACGGCCGCCACTTCGACTACGACGCCGCGCTCGTGGCCACCGGCGGCGACGCCCAGCCCCTGGACATCCCCGGCGCCGTGCTGAATAACGTGTTCGTGCTGCGCAGCCGCGACGATGCTGCACGCATCAGCGCGGCGGCGGCCTCGGCGACGTGCGCAGTGATCATCGGTGACAGTTTTATCGGCCTGGAGGCAGCGTCGGCCCTGCGTCAGCGTGGCCTCGTGGTGCAGGTGGTCAGCCGCCACGCCATCCCGCTGGCCGCGCAATTGGGGCCGCGCATTGGCGCCGCCATCCGCCAGTTGCATGAAGACCACGGGGTGATCTTCCACAGCAATACCGAGCCCGAACGCCTGGACGGGCATGGCGCCGTCAGTACGGTGCTGTTGAAAAATGGCAATCGCCTGGCCGCCGACCTGGTGCTCATCGGCGTCGGCGTACAACCGGCCACCGACTTTATCGACGGGGTGCAAAAAGCCGAGGACCACTCACTGCAGGTCGATGCGCACCTGCAGGCAGCCCCGGGCCTGTGGGCCGCCGGCGACAACGTGACCTTTGCCTGGCAACAGCATCCCACGCGCATCGAGCACTGGCGCGTGGCCCAGCAACTGGGGGTGCTGGCGGCGCGCAACATGCTCGGTGAAGCCCAAACGTATGCCGACGTGCCATTCTTCTGGACCTACCACTTCGACAAGACCTTCGAGCTGCTCGGCCACCCACGACACTGGAACCGCCTGCACCTGGAAGGCGACCTGCAACACCATGACTTCATCGCCCTGCTCTGCCATGACGACCAGGTTGAAGCGGTGATCGCCTGCGAACGCCAGCAGGCTATGGCGGACCTCTCACAGCGCATGCAGCAGCCCCTGGGCAAAGCCGAAGCCCTGGACATCATCCGCCGCCGTTAACGCTTTTTGCGCGTGCCCAGTTGAATCCACGTCGGCGCATGGTCGCTGGCGTGCGGCTCGTTGCGTACCCAGGCATCCACGCCGGCATCCTTGAGGTACGGCATGAGCGCGGGGTTGAGCAGCAGGTGGTCGATGCGCAGGCCGGCGTTTTTCTGCCAGTGCTGGCGAAAGTAATCCCAGAAGGTATACACCCGTGCCTCGGGATACAGATGGCGCACGGAATCAGTCCAGCCCTGCTCCAGCAGGCGCTGGTACGCGGCGCGGCTTTCCGGTTGCAGCAAGGCATCCTTGAGCCAGGAGCGCGGGTTGTAGATGTCCAGGTCGGTGGGCACCACGTTGAAATCGCCAGCCAGCAGCACCGGATGCTCACTGGCCTGCAACGCCTTGGCATAGGCAATCAGCCGTTCGAACCAGGCCAGCTTGTACTCGAATTTCGGCCCAGGCTGCGGGTTGCCATTGGGCAGGTACAGGCAGCCGACCAGCACACCGTGCACGGCGGCTTCGACATAGCGGCTTTGCGTGTCGTGCTCGTCACCGGGCAATCCGCGCCGGCTCTCCAGCGGCTGGGCATCGCGCGCCAGGATCGCCACGCCATTCCACGACGCCTGGCCCAGGCAGATCGCCCCGTAGCCGGCGGCTTCGAAGTCGGCATACGGGAACAGGCTGTCGGGCGCCTTGAGTTCCTGCAGGCAGACGATGTCGGGCTGATCGCGCGCCAGCCATTGCAGCAGGTTGGGCAGGCGGGCACGAATACCGTTGATATTGAACGTGGCGATTTTCAGGGCTTTCATCGCAGCGGATCCTTGCAGGGCTCTTGGGGTAGAGCCTGCAAGGCGTGCAGATGTTCAATCCAGGTCGGTCATGCGCGTGATACCGACAGCCAGGGCAGCCTTGCGCTGTCCCTGGCTCACCGGCATCAGCCCCCTCAGGCCTCAGTAGCCCAGGGACAGACCGGTATTGCGACGCGGATCGTTGGCGCCGTAGAAGCGGTTGTTGCCCACCGGCTTGCCGTCCAGGGATGGCGCACCGACCAGGATAGCGGCCAGGTGGTTGGCATCCTGGGGACCGGCAAACTTGTGGCCCCAGCTTTCCAGGATCTTCTGGGTGTCCGGGCTGACCGCGAAGGTCTCGAGATTGGTGGTCTCCGGCATCCACTGCTGGTGGAAACGCGGCGCGTCCACGGCTTCCTGAATGTTCATCTTGTAGTCGATGACATTGAGGATGGTCAGCAACGTCGCGGTGATGATGCGGCTGCCACCTGGCGTGCCCACCACCATCACGGCCTTGCCATCCTTGGTCACGATGGTCGGGCTCATCGACGACAGCGGCGCCTTGCCCGGCGCGATGGCGTTGGCTTCACCCTGGACCAGGCCGTACATGTTCGGCACGCCGACCTTGACGGTGAAGTCGTCCATTTCATCGTTGAGGATCACCCCGGTCTTGCTCGCCATCACGCCCGCACCGAACCAGTCGTTGAGGGTGTAGGTCACCGACACCGCATTGCCCCACTTGTCGACGATAGAATAGTGAGTGGTGTTGTTGCCTTCATGCGGCGACACGCCCGGCTTGATCGCCTGGGAGTCCCCGGCCTTCTGCGGTTCGATGGCGGCGCGCAGCTTGGCGGCGTAGTCCTTGTCCAGCAGATGGGCGATCGGATTCTTCACGAAATCCGGGTCACCGAGGTAGCTGTTACGGTCCACGTAGGCGTGGCGCATTGCTTCGATCTGATAGTGCAGGCCCTGGGCCGAGTGATAGCCGAGGTCGGCCATCGGGTAGCCTTCGAGGATGTTCATGATCTGGCAGATCACCACGCCACCGGAGCTCGGAGGCGGTGCCGAGACCACGTGGTAGCCACGGTAGTCGCACTCGATGGGCGCCAGTTCACGGGTCTTGTACTTGTCGAGGTCGGCCTGGGTGATGATGCCCTTGCCGGCCTGGCTGGAATCTACCAGCGCCTTGGCGACCCAGCCTTTATAGAAGCCGTCGCTGCCCTTGGCGGAGATTTCCTTGAGGGTCTTGGCCAGGTCTTTCTGCACCAGTTTCTGGCCGACCTGCATCGGCTGGCCGTTGTGCAGGAAGATCCCGCGCATGTCCTGGTCTTTTTCGAACTCGCCGGTGGCGGTGTGCAGCAGGTCGATATCACCCTGCTCCAGCTCGAAACCGTTTTCCGCCAGCTTGATCGCCGGGGCAATCACCTGGGCGCGCTTGAGGGTGCCGTATTTGCTCAGGGCCAGTTCCATGCCAGACACGGTGCCGGGCACGCCGACGGCCAGGTGGCCTTTGGCACTGAGGCCTTCGACGACATTGCCGGCCTTGTCCAGGTACATGTCGGCGGTGGCCGCCAACGGGGCTTTTTCGCGGAAGTCGAGGAAGGTCTTGCGTCCGTCCGCCAGCTGCACGGTCATGAAACCGCCGCCACCGAGGTTGCCGGCCGCCGGGTACACCACGGCCAGCGCATAGCCGACTGCCACGGCCGCATCGACCGCGTTGCCGCCGGCCTTGAGTACATCCACACCGACATGAGTGGCCAAATGCTGGGCCGTTACCACCATGCCGTTTTCACCGGCCACCGGGGCCTGGGACGCGGCGTGAACGCCACTGACCGTCAACACCAGTGCAGTGGCAATCAAGGTACGGCTGAAGGGTTGGTATTTCATCCATGGCTACTCTAGTTATTGAGACGCACCAAAATAGCCCGGCGCGAGTTTAATCCCCAGTGCAATGGCGTTTTTATTACAGAACTTGTCGGTCACAGAACGGCCGGCAAAATGCCCATGCTATATTTCGCGCCAAACTGTCGTCGAAGGCGCGCTGGCATGGCAATCAAGAAGACCGGGATCCGAGCCCAACAGGCGGACCAGACGCGCGCGCGCATCCTGCAGGCGGCGATCAAGGTGTTTACCCGCGACGGCTATTCCGGCGGGCGTGTCGACAGCATTTCCAAGGAAGCGGACTCCAACGACCGCATGCTTTATTACTATTTCGGCAGCAAGGAGCACCTGTTCGTCTGCGTGCTGGAACACACCTACGAGCAGTTCAACAAAGCCGAAAGCACGCTCAAGCTGGACCTCGATACGCCGGTGCAGGCCCTGCGCGAACTGGTGGCGTTTATCTGGAACTACTACGTCAAGCACCCGGAGTTCGTGGCGATCCTGAGCATCGAGAACCTGCACCAGGGCAAACACGCGCAGCAGTCCGGCGAATTGCGCCGATTGTCCGGGGAAGCAGTCGGCGTGCTGCGCCCGATCATCGAGGCCGGCCAGGCCCAGGGCGTGTTCCGCGAGGATGTCGACCTCAAGCACGTGTACCTGATGATCGCCTCGCTCTGCTACTTCTATAACTCCAACCGCCACACCCTCAGCTCATTCCTCGGCGAAGACTTGTCGAACAAGCGGCAGCAGCAGGATTGGCTGGGGTTTATCAGTGATTTGGTGGTGCGGGGCGTCACCCCAGTCTCCGTGTAGAAACCCATTCCAACTGTGGGAGCCGGGCTTGCCCGGCTCCCACAGTTGATCGGCTTATCACCCGGGCTATCAGTGCGTACCGGGGTTCGCACGCAAGTGAGCGACCTTCTGCTCCAGGCCATTCCATGCCGGCGCGTTCGGCGCGAACTGCCCGCGCAGATAGCCGACCAGCTCCGCCACCTGCGTGTTCGACAGGCTGTCCTTGAAACCCGGCATGTACCCCAGGTCCTTGGTCGCAGGGTTGCTGATGCCTTGCAAAATCACCTTGATCAAATTATCCGGCTGATCACTGTGCACATTGGTATTGGTCGCCAATGAGGGGCTGACCCCAAACAACTTCGGCCCCAGGCCGTCGGCATGGCAGGCCTTGCACGAACCCTCGAACACGCGTCGGCCATTCGGATTCGGCACCGTCACTGCGGCGGCGACCTTGGCCTCGGCTGCCGCCTCGCCATTCAGCGACGCCAGGTACACCGCCATCGCGCGGATATCCGCCTTGGGCAACTTCGCCAACTCACTCACCACCGGGCCCATCGGGCCGGCGGCCACCCCGTGCGAATCGGAATAGCCGGTGCTCAAATAGGTGAACAACTGCTCTTCGGTCCACGGCGTCGGCGCCTTGGACAACCCCGTCAATGCCGGCGCTTCCCAGCCATCCACTATGCCCCCCGCCAGGAACGACTGGCCGCCCTTCTCCGCGCCCATCAGGTTACGCGGCGAATGGCAGGCGGCGCAGTGCCCCAGGCCATTGACCAGATAGTTGCCACGGTTCCACTGCTCACCGCGTTCAGGCTGTGGCGTGATCTCACCGCGCCGCAGGTTCAGCGCATTCCAGCCCGCCATCAACGGCCGGATATTGAACGGAAAGCGCATGGCATTCGGTGTCGGCGCCTGGCTGACCGGGGCCTGGGACATCAGGTAGGCATACAGCGCCTGCATGTCGGCATCGTCGATATTGCGAAACGCGGTGTAGGGAAACGCCGGGTAGAGGTTGCGCCCATCACGGCCAATGCCGTCGCGCATCGCTCGCTCGAACGCCGGGTACGACCAGGCGCCGATGCCGGTTTTGACATCCGGGGTGATGTTGCTGCTGTACAGCATGCCGAAGGGCGTTTGCATTGCCAGCCCACCGGCATTGGTCGCGCCACCGGGCGCCGTGTGGCACACCGCGCAATCGCCGACGGCCGCCAGCAGGCGCCCGCGTTCCAGGGTGGCGTTGGACCAGGTGCTGGCGCTGGGCGGCGCTATCGGCGCGATCTCGGGGTGAAACGGCCAGGCTGTGGCCAGCAGCGCGCCCAAGCTCGCGAACAGTGCACCGAACCACCATTTACGGCGTTTTTGCGGCGACTTGGCCGGCTCACCCAAGGTGCCGTCGTTCAGCGCCGCCAATACGCGCTCCGGGGTGATCGGCAACTCGCGAAAGCGAATCCCGGTGGCATCGTAGATCGCGTTGGCAATCGCCGCCGCGCTGGGCACCGAGGCGGACTCACCGGCGCCCATCGGTGGCTGGTCCTGGCGCGGCATCATCAGCACGTCGATCTGCGGCACCTGCGGGAACGTCAGGATCGGATAACCGCCCCACTCTTTGCTCGCCACCGTCGACTCTTCAAAGGTCACGCGCTCCTTGAGCACGCGGCTGGTGGACTGGATCACATTGCCGTGGATCTGATGCTGCACCCCCGCCGGGTTGATCATCATCCCCGAATCATGACCGATCACCACCCGCGTCACCGACACATCGCCGGTCTGCTTGTCGATCGCCACGTCCGCGACCCAGGCCGCCCATGCCGCGCCGAAGCCGGGAAACTTGCTGTGGATGTAGCGCGCGTAGGCAAAGCCACGGCCACGCAGCAGGTGGTCTGGATTGGCGGTCTGCATCGGCGCGGTGCGCGGCGACCAGTTGGCGCGTTCGGCGGTGGATTTCACCAGGTCGATGGCGCGCTCGTCCTTGAGGTAGCGCAGGCGGTATTCCACCGGGTCGACGCCAGCGGCAAACGCCAGTTCATCGATATAGGATTCATGCGCGAAGGTATTGGGCAACGCCGACACGCCGCGCATCCACGACGCACGCACGATGGGCGCCATGTCGTTGATGGTCACGCGCATGTTGTCGATGTCGTACGGCGGGATCGAGGTGCGGTCGCCCATCTCGAACATCGCCGCCACCGGCTCCACGCGCCCCGTCAGCAGCAATGCCAGGGTTGGCGCGCCGTTGGACGGGTAGCTGGTTTCGAAGTCATAGGCGGCGATGCTGCCGTCGGCGTTGAGGCCACCGTCGACGTCCATCAACTGCCCAGTGCCCTTGGGTTCCCACAAGTGTTCCTGCTCGCGGGTCAATTGCACCCGCACCGGCTTGCCCACCGCGCGCGACAGCAGCAAGGCGTCGGCGCAGACATCGTCAGCACAGTTACGTCCGTAGCAGCCGGAGGCTTCCATGCGGATCACGTCGATCAGCGCTTCATCGCATTCGAGCAGCCACGCGAGGTCAGCGCGCAACAGGTGCGGGTTCTGGCTGCCGGACCAGACGCGACTGCCGCTGGCTTGGTAGTCCGCCACGCCACAGGACGGGCCGATCGAACCGTGCATCTGGTAAGGCCACAAATAACTGCGCGACAGGCGCTGGCTGGCACCCGCCAGCGCTTCATCGACATTGCCCTGGTCGAGAACAGTGCGGCGCACCCGTGGATTGTCGCGGATGGCTTGTTCCACATCGCTCATGTCCGGCAACCCATTGTTCCAAGGTTTCCAGTGCACCTGCAGCGCCTCGGCGGCCTTGATCGCCTGCTCCTCACGCAGCGCCACCACGCCGACAAAATCGCGGATCACCACGACTGCGACGATGCCGGGGATATGCGCGATGGAGGCCTCGTCCACGCGCAGCAGGCTGTTGCCGACAAACTCGCCGCAATCCAGGCCGGCGTACGGCGGGCGGATCACCCGCCCATGGAGCATGTCGGGCACGCGCATGTCGTGCACATAGGTCAGTTCGCCGGTGGCCTTGCCGGGAATATCCACCCGCGCAGCGCCCTTTCCCACCAGGCGATAATCCTCGACGGCCTTGAGCGGTGCGTCGCCGCTGATGCACAACTGGTCGTGCTGGCCGCTGACCAGTTCGCCGTAGGTGGTGGTGCGCCCGTCCGCCGCTTGAATCACACCGGCGTCGACCTTGAGGCTGGCGGTGCTCACCCCCCAGCGCCCCGCCGCCCGCGCCAGCAAGAAGCGTCGCGCTTCGGCGGCCGCATTGCGCAAGGGCACGGCGGAAATCTGCAAGGTCGCGCTGGCAATCGTCGCGCCCTGGTTCGGCACGCGCTCGGTGTCGCCAAGCACCATCTTTACCTGGTCCATGCCCAGGTCGAGTTCTTCGGCGACGATCTGCGCCAGCGAAGTGCGGATGCCGGTGCCCAAATCCACATGGCCGTTGAATGCATACACCAGGCCGTCGTCGTTGACGGCGATAAACAGCCCCAGTTCCTTGGGCTTCACGGTCGGCGTACCGCCCTTGGCCACCGGGCCCGAAGGCGGCAGCACGTCATCGACGATCAACAGGACGCCGGCCTTGGCCAGCCACTGGTCACGGGAAAGCGGAGTGTCGGTCATGGTCATCAATCCACGGTCATGAGGCGGGCGGCACGCAGCACCGCGCGGAGGATTTCGATATGGGTGCCGCAGCGACAGAGGTTGCCCGACAGCTCGTTGCGCACCTGGGCTTCGCTGGGGTTGGGGTTACGGTCGAGCAAGGCCTTGGTGGTCATGATCATGCCGTTGAGGCAGTAGCCGCATTGCGCGGCCTGCTCATCGATAAAGGCCTGCTGCACCGGATGCGGCGCCTGGCGCGTGCCGAGGCCTTCCAGGGTGACAATCTCGCGCCCCACCGCGCCGGACAGCGGGAACACACAGGAACGCGCCGCCACGCCATCGATGATCACCGTGCACGCACCGCACTCCCCCAGGCCGCAGCCGTACTTGGGGCCGTTGAGCTGCAGGTCATTACGCAACACCAGCAACAGCGGCGTATCCGCCATGGCGCTGACATCGCTTTGCTGCCCGTTGACCTCAAGCGTTACCGTGATGTGCTGGCTGATCATTCGCTTCGCCCGTAACAGTTGGTGAAGTAGTCACTACATTAAACAGTCAAAAAAAAGCGCCGCGGACCTGGGGTCTCACGACACACTTGACTGATGAAGTGGCTGCTACATCAACCTGGAGCAAAAACGGTGCCAATGGGGGGAAGTGGTTAACAGACTACCGGTGGTGAACAGATTTCTTTGTGGTGAACAGATTTCCTGTGGTGAGCAGACTTCTTTTATGGTGAGCAGCCTTCTTTTGTGGCGAGCGGGCTTGCCCCGCGTTGGGCTGCGTAGCAGCCCCAAAAACCACACACCGCGATTCTTCAGCAATAACCCAGCATGCTTGAAAGGGGCCGCTTCGCGCCCCAACGCGGGGCAAGCCCGCTCACCACAAGCAAGCCCACTCACCACAGTCAAGTCTGCTCACCACAAACAAGCCCACTCACCACAGGCAAGTCTGCTCACCACAAGCAAGCCCGCTCACCACAGGGACATCTGCTGAGCACCACCGGTCAGCTCACAACCCTGCCGCCCTACTCCTGCGGATCCTCGATCATCTTGCGCAACAGGAACAGCACTGCCACGCGTTCGGCGGGGTTGAGGTTGCTCATGGTCAGCTCGCTGATCTGTGCAGCACGCGGCGCGGTTTGCGCGACGAGTTCGGCGCCGGCCGGGGACAGGTCGACCACGACTTTGCGCTTGTCCTGCGGGTCGGGCTCAAGCGTGATCAATTCCTTGGCCTTGAGCCGCTCGACAATACCGCGAATGGTCGCCTGGTCCACTGCCGTGGCCTTGACCAGTTCAGTCAGCGAACTTGCACCGTGATCGCGCAGCGCACACAGGGTGACGAACTGCACGGCGGTGAGCTGGGAGTCGCCGACATTCTGCTGAAAAATCGCCAGGTGACGCTGGTAAGCCTTGCGCAACAGGTGGCCAACTTGCTCAGAAAAAACGTAGGAATCAGGCACGGCGAAGCTCGGTGGGTGGCTAGCGATGGGGAAGCATGATGGCGAGGTTGTCGCAATGACTCAAGGATCTCATTGCCGGAACGCGGTCGAAATGTGGGAGCGGGCTTGCTCGCGAATGCGGTGTGTCAGGTGGCGCATTGTTGACTGACGTAGCGCATTCGCGAGCAAGCCCGCTCCCACAGTGGGGATTCAGCGTGCCAGGGAGGCTGGCGGTGCGACCACATCGCCGGCGATGACGACGGCCTGGTCATCCAGGTACACATCGCAATTGCGCAGCGGAATGTCCATGTGGCACGGCGTCTTGCGCGTCCCGCCCACTTCGGTGTTCGGCCCGGTGGAGAAGAGGAAATTGCCGTAGAACGCCCGCGCGTCCATGCACATGCCGTCGTTCTTGTCGTGCAGGCCCATGGCGGTCCACTGCGCCCGAGGCTGCAGGCCCCAGCCGATGTGGGAGATGCCGTACACCTCGGGGTCGTTGAAGTACTTCATGTAGTCGCGCAGGTACTCGGCCTCGAATCCCCCGTGGATACCGGTGATAAAGCCCTTCTCGATCTCCAGGGTGATCTTCTCGCGGGTGTAGGTCTTGAACGGCAGCAGGATGTCGCCGATGTCCAGCACCAGCACGCCCTCGGCGGTTTCTTCGTTAGGCCAGGAGAACAAGAAGCCGCTGGGCCAGTGGTCCCAGCGCCCAGGCTCGTCGGCAAATCCGTACTCGGTCACCGACGGGTATTGCCCCAGTGCAGCGCGAAAATCGCTGCCGGCACGCGACTTCACATGAATCGAGCGCGCCTGCTTCAACAGCTGCTCGGCAGCCAGCACGCGCACCTTGTCTGCTTCGGTAGGCAGCATCCGCGCCAGCACTTCCGGCGGCTCCACGGCCAGCAGGATACGCGTGCCGGTCTTGAGGATCTGCTCCTGCTCCGGCGAGTGCAGCAACATCATCGTGTCGACAATCAGGTCGGCCGCTTCCAGCGCGCGTTGCGCGGCGATATTGCCGGTCAGCGCCGTGTCGCCGCAGTAGGCGGTCATGTCATTGCCCATCGCCCGTGGGTGATTGAACGATGGCAACTCCACCGCATACACCTTGGCCCCCAGGCGCTGCGCCGCGTCCATCGCAGCGCGCACGGTGCGCAGGTCGGAGTAATGGCTCTTGAGCACCGCGACGCTCTGCGTCGGGTCGACCTTTGACAGCGTCAGCACGTATTCAAACATCTGGGTCAGTTCGCAATCGCTTACCGGCATTTTCCTGTCTCCTGTGGGGCTGCACCACGTTCAGGCATCGCGCTTCACTCTGGTGCATTTATATAGCGTATACGCCATTTAATAACGATAAGACCTGAATTAAAGGCGAACTGCAAGCATCACACCAAAACGTTACCTTTCCACACAAAACCCAACAGATAAAGGGCACAAAGCGTTACAGATGAAAATATCGGCAAAAAAATAAAAATGTGAAGGTGGGCTTCCCATTTCAAAATATGAGCGTATACACTTTAAAAACCTTGCGGACAGACGCCGCCGACAATCAACAAGAGAGAGGATCACGCCCCATGGGAAGCACACAAAAAATCGCCATCGTCGGTGCCGGCCTGGGCGGCGCGGCTGCAGCCACCCTGTTGCAGCAAGCCGGTTTCGATGTGGACGTGTACGAGCAGGCGCCGGAATTTTCCCGATTGGGCGCGGGGATCCATATGGGCCCCAACATCATGAAAATCTTCCGCCGCATGGGCATCGAAAAGCAGCTGGACCTGATGGGCTCGCACCCCGAGCACTGGTTCAGCCGCTGCGGCGAAAGTGGCGACTACCTCTCGCGCATTCCACTCACCGGCTACGGCGCGTCCTACATCACCGTGCACCGTGGCGACCTGCACGCGCTGCAGATGTCCACCCTCAAGCCCGGCACACTGCACTTCAACAAGCGCCTGGAAACCCTCGAAGAAACCGACACCCAGGTGCGCCTGACCTTCGCCGACGGCGAAGTGACCTACGCCGACATCGTGATCGGCGCCGATGGCATCAATTCAAAGATCCGCGAAGAACTGCTCGGCGTGGAAAAACCGCTGTACAGCGGCTGGGTTGCGCACCGCGCGCTGATCCGTGGCGACCAGCTGGCCAAGTACGACCTCAAGTTCGAAGACTGCATCAAGTGGTGGACCGAAGACCGCCACATGATGGTGTATTACACCACCGGCAAGCGCGACGAGTACTACTACGTGACGGGCGTGCCGCATGCCGAATGGGACTTCCAGGGCGCGTTCGTCGACAGTAGCCGCGAAGAGATGTTCGACGCGTTCAAGGGCTACCACCCCACCGTACAGGCGCTGATCGAGTCCACCGAAAGCGTGACCAAATGGCCGCTGCGCAACCGCAACCCGTTGCCACTGTGGAGCCGTGGTCGCCTGGTGCTGCTGGGCGACGCCTGCCACCCGATGAAACCCCACATGGCCCAGGGCGCCGGCATGGCCATCGAAGACGCGGCGATGCTTACCCGCTGCCTGCAGGAAACCGGGATCAGCGACTACCGCACCGCGTTCCAGCTCTACGAAGCCAACCGCAAGGAGCGCGCCTCCCGCGTACAGGCCGTGTCCAACGCCAACACCTGGCTGCGTACCCAGGAAGACCCGGCCTGGGTCTACGGCTATGACCTGTATGCCCAGGAACTCAAGTCGGGGGTGGCCGCGTGAGCACCTACCTCTACGGCGGCAACGTCCAGGCCAACGGCATTCGCCAGCACTACCTGCGCTACGGCGGCAAAGGCCCGGCGCTGATCCTGATCCCCGGCATCACCAGCCCGGCGATCACCTGGGGCTTCGTGGCCGAGCGTCTTGGCGCGCAGTTCGACACCTACGTGCTGGATGTACGCGGTCGCGGCTTGTCGTCGACCGGGCCCGAACTGGACTACAGCGCCGACACCTGCGCCGAGGACATCGGTGCCTTTGCCGACGCACTCGGCCTTGAGAGCTACCACCTGATGGGCCACTCGATGGGCGCGCGCTTTGCTGTTCGCAGCGCCGTGCTGAATCCCCAGGGCGTCAACCGCGTGGTGCTGATCGACCCGCCTGTCTCCGGCCCGGGTCGCCGCGAATACCCGAGCAAGCTGCCATGGTATGTCGATTCGATCCGCCAATCGCAGGTCGGCATGGATGCCGAGGCGATGCGCGCCTTCTGCGCCACCTGGACCGACGAGCAGCTGCAGCTGCGCGCCGAATGGCTGCACACCTGCTACGAACCCGCCATCGTGCGTGCCTTCAATGACTTCCACAGCGTGGATTTCCACCAGCACCTGCCCCATCTGAAGGCCCCTGCCCTGTTGGTGGTGGCCGGGCGTGGCGGCGTGATCCTCGATGACGACATTGCCGAAATCCAGGACCTGCAACCCGGCATCCGGATCGCCCGCGTGCCGAATGCCGGACACATGATTCCCTGGGATGACCTCGACGGTTTCTTCCGCGCCCTCGGCGACTTCCTCGAACAATAACCATGGAGACCACCATGCAGAAGCCTTACCGCATCGGCCAGATCGTGCCGAGTTCCAACACCACCATGGAAACCGAGATCCCGGCGATGCTCACCGCCCGTCAGGCGATCCGGCCCGAGCGTTTTACCTTTCACTCCAGCCGCATGCGCATGAAGCAAGTGCGCAAGGAAGAACTGGCGGCCATGGACGGCGAGTCCGACCGTTGCGCCGTCGAGCTGTCCGACGCCAAGGTCGACGTGCTGGGCTACGCGTGCCTGGTGGCGATCATGGCCATGGGCCTGGGTTACCACCGCAATTCCGAACAGCGCCTGCGCAAGGCCACCGCTGACAACGACGCCAACGCCCCGGTTATCACGAGTGCCGGCGCGCTGATCGAAGGCCTCAAGGTGATGGGCGCCAAGCGCATCGCGATTGTCGCGCCGTACATGAAGCCGCTGACCGAACTGGTGGTGAACTACATCCGTGAAGAAGGCTTCGAGGTGGTGGACTGGCGCGCGCTGGAGATTCCCGACAACCTCGAAGTGGCCCGCCACGACCCGGCCAACCTGCCGGCCATCGTCGCCGGGATGAACCTGGAAGGCGTCGACGTGATCGTGCTATCGGCCTGCGTGCAGATGCAGTCGCTGCCGGTGGTGGCCAAGGTCGAGGCGCAAACCGGCAAGCCAGTGCTTACCGCCGCCATCGCCACCACCTACGCCATGCTCAAGGCCCTGGACCTGGAACCCATCGTCCCCGGCGCGGGTGCCCTGCTGTCTGGTGCTTATTGAGGGAGCGAGGGAGTGGCTGAGACTTTTGTGATAGGCGCGCTTGTTGTGGTGTGAGCGGGCCGGTTGTGGACTGTCGGCTTGCTGTGGTGGCTGGTTTTTTTTGTGGTGAGCGGGCTTGCCCCGCGTTGGGGGGCGAAGCCGCCCTGACACCAGGCACTGCGGACTGCCTGAAAGACCGCATGGGCTCTATTGGGGCGGCTTCGCCACCCAACGCGGGGCAAGCCCGCTCACCACAAAAAAAGCCCACTCACCAAAACAACCAGCTCACGACAACAAGCCTGCTCACCATAAAAGCTCGCTCACCACAAAAACAGAGCCTGTGCACCACCCATCAATGAGGGTCGAACATGACTGAACAATCCGCCGACGCCAACTATCAAGGCGTCTGGGGCAACCGTATCGGCTTTGGCAAAAAAGCCGCATTGCTGATGATCGACTTCATGCAGGGCTACACCACCGAAGGCGCGCCGCTCTATGCCCCCGAAGTGGTGATCGCCGTGGCGGAAAGCGTCGAGCTGCTGGCCACCGCACGCCGGCACGGGATTGCGGTGGTACACACCAATATCCGTTACCATCCCGGCCATTTCGCCGACGGCGGCATCTGGGTCAAGAAGGCCCCGGTGATGAAAGACATGGTCGAAGGCAACCCGCTCGCGGCGTTCTGCGTCGAGGTGCTGCCCCAGGCCGATGAAGTGGTGATCACCAAACAATACGCCAGTGCGTTTTTCGGCAGCAGCCTGGCCCCGATGCTGCACGCCCAGGGTATCGACACCGTGGTCCTCGCCGGCTGCTCCACCAGCGGCTGCATTCGTGCAACGGCGGTGGACGCGGTGCAACACGGGTTTCGCACCATCGTCGTGCGCGAGTGCGTCGGCGACCGACACCCCGCGCCCCACGAAGCCAACCTGTTCGATATCGACAGCAAGTACGGCGACGTGGTGAGCAAACAGGAGGCCATGAGCAAATTCAGGGAGCAATAAGACGGTACCGAGAACCGCGCCATAGAGCGCGGTCTTGAAAAACTGAGGCCCAGGCCTTGGAATGCAGTCCCCTGTGGGAACCGATCCCTGTGGGAGCCGGGCTTGCCCGCGATGCAGACGCTGCGGTGTATCAGCTACACCGCGTCGATGTCATCGCAGTCAAGCCCGCGCCCACCCAGGCCGGTTCCCATCCGTGATCGCCTCCAGCCCCCTCAGTCTTCTGACACTGCCTTTGGAAGTCGCTTCTACAGCACTCCGAAGTGCTGAAAGAAAAGCGGCTGTATAAAAACCATAAGTCACCGCCAGGAGACACCCCGATGCCCATTGCGAATGCAGCGCCCGCGACCACGGTCGCCGACCCGGTCAACACGCTTTACCACAAGATCACCTGGAAGCTGATCCCGTTCCTGTGTTTCTGTTATCTGGCCGCGTACCTCGACCGGATCAACATCGGTTTCGCCAAACTGCAGATGCTCGACCAGTTGCAGTTCAGCGAAACCGCGTTCGGCCTCGGCGCCGGCCTGTTCTTTGTCGGCTATATCCTGTTTGAAGTCCCGAGCAACCTGGTGCTGGAACGGGTCGGTGCGAAGATCTGGATCGCGCGCATCATGATCACCTGGGGCCTGCTGTCGGCCTGCACCATGCTGGTCACCTCCACCACCCAGTTCTACATCCTGCGCTTTCTGCTCGGCGCCGCCGAAGCCGGCTTCCTCCCGGGCGTGTTGTACTACCTGACTACCTGGTTCCCCACCTACCGGCGCGGGCGCATCATCGCGCTGTTCATGATCGGCCTGCCGCTGTCCAGCGTGATCGGCGGGCCGTTGTCCGGCTGGATCATGGGCCACTTCGACCACATGGCCGGCCTGCGCGGCTGGCAATGGCTGTTCCTGATCGAAGCCGTGCCCAGCGTGCTGCTCGGCGTACTGACGTTCTGGGCACTGCCCAACACCTACCAACAGGCCAAGTGGCTGTCGGACGAAGAAAAGGCCCTGCTGGAAACCGAGCTGCGCAAGGACGACGCCGACAGCAACGGCAGCAAGCACAGCTTCCGTGACGGCTTCTTCAACCTCAAAGTGTGGATGCTCGGCGGTATCGACTTCTCGATCCTGCTCAGCGCCTACGCCATGGGCTTCTGGATGCCGACCTTCATCCGCAACGCCGGGGTCACCGACACCTTCCATATCGGCATCCTCACCGCGCTGCCAAGCGTCGCTGCACTGCTGGGCATGCTGCTGATCGGCGCCAGTTCGGACAAACACCGCGAACGCCGCTGGCACATCATCGTGCCGTTTTTCATCGGCGCCGCCGCGATGGCCACCAGCACGTTCTTTACCCATAACGTCGCGGCCACCGTCGCCTTGTTCGCGATTGCCTCGGCGGCGATCATCGGCGCGGTGCCGGTGTTCTTCAGCCTGCCGGCGACCTTTCTCAAAGGCACTGCCGCGGCTACCGGCTTCGCCCTGGCCTGCTCGCTGGCGAATATCGCCGGCCTGGTGAGCAACTCGTTGATGGGGGTGGCGATCGACGTCACAGGCAGCAGCGCGGGTGCCTTGTGGTTTTTCGCCGGCTGCCTGATTCTCAGCAGCTTCCTGGTCATCGCCTTGCCGGCGAAACTGGTGAACCGTTGATCACACCCACTCTTTCGGATGAACCACCATGCAAGGCTTTCTGAAACGCTGTGCCCTGCTTGTCGCGGTCGGCCTGTGTGCCGGCACCGCGCAGGCAGCGGAAAAAGTCATCTTCGACACTGACTTCAATGTGCTCAACGATGACGGCCAGGCCTTCATCATGCTCGCCCAACTGCATGCGCAAAAACGCATCGACCTGCTGGGCATGACCTTGGTCAGCGGCAACGCCTGGGTCGACCAGGAACAGGTCGACGCCCTCAAGGCCGTGGAGCGCATGGGCGTGGAGAAAGAGGTCGGCGTGTATTCCGGCGCCGCCTACCCGCTGCTGCATGACTACGCCACCTACGAGGCGGAAAAAGCCCTGTTCGGCTCGGGCTGGCCGGGAGCGTTCAAGAACCCGCGACCGACCTCGCCCTCCCAGCTGGTCGCGCCACCGGATGGCCTGGCGACCCACACCCAGCTGCGCAAGGAAACCGCCGCGCAATTCATCGTCGACAGCGTAAGGGCCAACCCGCATCAGGTGACGATCCTGGCGGTCGGCCCGCTGACCAACGTCGCCCTGGCGATCCGCTCGGCGCCGGACATCGTGCCGCTGATCAAGCGCATCGTGTACATGGGCGGCGCCCTGGAGATTCCGGGCAATACCACGCCGGCGGCGGAGTTCAACTGGTGGTTCGACCCGGAGGCGGCGAAGATCGTGTTGCGCGCCCCGATCGAACACATGATTTTCCCCAACGATGTGTGCGAGAAGGTCACCTTCGACAAGTCGGTGTACCAGCGCGTGATTGCGCAGAAAGGCGCGATTGCCGACCTGTACAAGCATGAGTTCGGCCCGTTGTTCGACAAGGACCCCAGCTACCACAGCTTCACCTGGGACAGCTTGCCGGCGCTGTACCTGGTCAACCCGCAGATCGTGACCGAGTCACGCGAGTTGTGGGTGGATGTGGACGCCACCTTTGGCGCCGACTACGGGCGCGCACTGGGCTACAAGAAAGGCGCCCCGGTAGGCACACAGAAGGCCAAGGTGGTGTTCGGCGTGGATCAGAAGACATTCTGGGACGGCTACGTCAACCTCGTGACCCTGCCGACGCCGGTCAAGCACTGACCGGCTGCGCGCTCCCACCTTGCGTGGGAGCGCCTAGGCCTCAACCTGCCAGCGCAAACCCGCGCTGCAGGTCCTCGATCAGCGCCGCCACATCTTCCAGACCGATATGCAAACGCACCACCGGGTTCAACGCCCGGTCGGATGCGCTGTCGCGGTCCTGGGTGTCGGCCACGGTAACCAGGCTTTCATACCCGCCCCACGAAGCCCCCAGGCCAAACAGCTGCAAGCCGTCGATAAAGCGTTCGACGTAGCCGGCATCGGCACTGGCCAACTCAAACGACAACAACCCATTGCTGCCGGTGAAGTCGCGACGCCACAGCGCATGCCCCGGATGCTCGGGCAGCGCCGGATGGAACACGCGCTTGACCTGCGGCTGCGCCTGCAACCACAGGGCAATGTCCACGGCCTGGCGCTCGTGCACATCCAGGCGCGACGCCAGGGTGCGGGCACCGCGCAGGATCAGGTAGGCATCGTCGGCACTCACCGAATTGCCGAAGGTATCACTCATCTTGCCCAGCGCCGGCCAGGCTGCCTCGGTGGTGCACACGCTGCCCATCATCACGTCACTGTGCCCGCCGAGGTATTTGGTCAGGGCCATGATCGAAATGTCCGCGCCCAATGCCAGTGGTCGGTACAGGTAGCCTGAGCCCCAGGTGTTATCGACGGCCAGCAGGATGTTGCGCGGCTTGCACAACGCCGCAATCGCAGGCAAATCGCACAGTTCATACAGCAGCGAACCCGGCACTTCGGCGTAGACCATCCTTGTATTGGCTTGCAGTTGCGCCTCCACGCCCTTGCCATCCGGCGAGAAGTAGCTCACTTCGATGCCGAAGGGCTGGAGAAACTCGCAGGCCAGTTTGCGCACCGGCGAGTACACCGCATCGGTGATCAGCACATGATCGCCGGGGCGCAGATAGGCCAGGAACACCTGGGCCGCTGCCGCCAGGCCCGTGCCGTAGAGACGCGTGCGATAGCCACCTTCGAGTTCGCTCACCAGATCTTCCAGCGCGTGGGAGGTCGGGTTGCCGCGCGCGCCGTAGGTCAGCACGCGCTCGCTGTCGCGGCGGGCACGGGCGTCGCGCATTTGCGCCAGGTTGTCGAACAGCACCGTGCTCAGGCGCGTGATCGGCACATTGACTGCGCGGCCGCCGTGGCCCTTTTCGGTACGTGCGGCGTGGATCAACCGCGTGCGCACGCGTGACGGCGGCGCCAGGGGTTTGAGGCTGGCGATTTCCGCCTCACTCATTTGCGCCAACAGGCCGATTTCCCAGGCCAGGTACTGGCGGGCGGCGTCCTTGTTGCCGCTATGGCGGTCGTGGGTGAAGAACAGGAAGTCGATGCACTGCGCGTCGGGCGGGTTTTGCGGGTCTTCCTTGACCGGCAAGCCAGCCGCTGCCCAGGCAGTGAGGCCGCCGTCGAGCAATCGAGCCGACAGCCCTTGGGCTGCGAAGGCCGCTACTGCAGGGTCATCCGCCACCAGCACCAGCGGACGCTGATCGGTTTTAAGCTGCGCACGAATCGACCAGGTGGAACCGGCAATATGCCCCTTGCGATACACCATGCTCGGGCGCAGATCGACCAGGTTTACCTCACTCAATTGCGTCGCCAGCGCCTCGGGGCTGATCAACGGCAACGGCTCATACGCCACCGGCTGCAACACCGGCAGGGCCAGGCCACTGTCGATGCCGCCGCTCAGCACGTAGGCCTCATGCCCCAACTGCCGCAGCCAGCTGGCGACAATCGGTGCGCGCACGCCATCGCTGTCCACCAGCACAATGCGCGCCTGGCGCACGCCGATGTACAAGTCTGTGGACTGGATCAACTGCCCGCCCGGTGTGTGTTGCGCGCCGGGCAACGTGCCCAGGGCAAAGTCTTCGCCAGTGCGCACATCACACAGGAACAGGCTGCGTTGCGCGTCATCGGCCCAATGGCGAACCTGATCCGCCGACACCGTCGTCACCCCTGCCCGTTCAGCCAGTTGCCGCGCGGCCTGGCGCTGGGAGGCCAGGTCGCCGTTGACCTGCTCGGCGTAGCGGCGGGTGCTGCCATGCTCCAGCTGGAAGTCTTCCAGGTACCAGCCTTGGGTGCCGTTTTCCAAGGCGTAGATCGGGTTTTTCAAGCCCAGGTTGATCAGCGTCTGCGCGCCGATAATGCTGCGCGTACGCCCGGCGCAGTTGACCACGATCGGCGTGCGGTCATCCGGCACCAGGTCATGCACGCGATAGCCCAGTTCGCCGTTGGGGCAGCAGATCGAACCGGGGATGGTCATCTTGCGGTACTCCTCGAACGGCCGCCCGTCGAGCACCACCAGCGGCTCGCCACGCGCCTGCCACTCGGCCAGTTGCCGCGCGGTGACGTGAGGCGTGTGGCTGGCCTCCTCGACCAGCTCGCCAAAGGCCTTGGACGGCACATGCACCCCTGCAAACAGCTCCAAACCGGCGGCCTGCCAACCCTGGGCGCCACCTTCAAGCACATGCACGCGGCGGTAGCCCAGCGCCTGCAACCGCGCCGCCGCCAGTGCCGCGACTTCACCGCCATCCTGGTCGTAGATCACCAGGCGCACCTGCGGGTTGGGCGCCAGGCGGCGTACCTCCAGCTCCAGGCGGCTATAGGGCAGGTTCACCCCATGGAACAGGTGGGCCTCGCCGTATTGCCCGTGTTCGCGCACGTCGAATACGGCGATTTCCTGCCCGTCGAACAGCCATTGCTGCAGTTGACTTGAGGTGATGGTCTGGCTCATGGAAGTCCCAACAAATTAAGAGAAGAGTTACTGCAACGCCAACGAACGTTCGCCCGGTGCCACTTCGCGACCCTTGGCATAGGCACGCTGCACCGCCGGCCGCGCCTGGATGCGCAAGCGCCACGCCTGGATATGCGGGTAGTCCGCCAACTGCTGGCCCTGGCGCAACGGCTGGATCCACGGAAAAATCGCCATGTCTGCCACCGAGTATTCGCCGGCCACATACGGCACTTCGGCCAGGCGCTGCTCCAGCACCCGGTACAGGCGCGTGGCTTCGGCATTCAACAGGTCGAGGGCGAAGGCAATCGGCTCGGGGGCCTTCTCCTTGAACAACTGCAATTGGCTGAGATACGGGGTGATATGCCCGACCTGCCAGAACAGCCATTCCTGGACCTTTTGCCGCTCGGCAGTGCCGGCCGGTGGCAGGAATTGCCCGGCGCTGTCGGCCAGGTAATTGAGGATCGCGCCGGACTCGAACAGGCTCAACGGCACCTCGGGACGGTGGTCGACAATCGCCGGGATACGCCCGTTGGCGCTGATGCGCTGGAAGTCGGCGTGCTTTTGCTGGCCTTCCCGGATATTCACCGGCACCAGGCGGTAATCCAGGCCCAGCTCTTCGAGCAGGATCCCGACCTTGAGGCCGTTGCCCGTGGGCCAGTAGTACAGATCAATCATAAAAACCCCTGGATGAACGCGGTCAACCTGTGGGAGCTGGGGTGGGGGGGGGGGGGGGGGGGGGGGGGGG
>NZ_JANLOH010000038.1:0-274 GCF_025466155.1 Pseudomonas sp. 13B_2.1_Bac1
GTATTCGTAGCGGATGACATGCCCCAGCTCATCACGCTCGGAGGTGATCTTTCCGTAGGGGTTGTAGCTGTATTCCCGTGCCGCACCACCGGGCAACACGACACGAGTTAGCCGACCGACGCTGTCCCACTGATACTCGGTCAGCGCCCCATGCTCATCCTCACGCGCCACCTGCCGCCCGAGGTCGTCATAGCGGTAGCGCTTGACGCCGCCATTTGGCAGTTGTTCTTCCAGCAACTGACCACGCTCGTTCCACACCAGCCGATGGCAGCTG
>NZ_JANLOH010000111.1:0-253 GCF_025466155.1 Pseudomonas sp. 13B_2.1_Bac1
CTCGTTGGCGCATCGGCTGAGTGTTTCCGGTGATTGCGTCGTGTGGACGGACCATGAGAATCGCATTACTTCGTTTCCGATGCCGACTGTTGCTCGACCTGCAATCACCAATAGCCTGGCCGAAGCGGCGATCTATTTGGGCGCTTTGCCGGATGAACTGGTGTTGGCGCAGGCGTCGCGCTTCTACCACTTTCGCGACGGCATACTGACCGCGATCAGCGATGCGTATGACAACTGGCTGCGCATTGTCCGA
>NZ_JANLOH010000041.1:0-239 GCF_025466155.1 Pseudomonas sp. 13B_2.1_Bac1
CGCCTCACTCGCTGCTCATGCCACTCATCCCGGCTATTACCCCAGCCCTCGTACTCGCTGTGCCAAACGCTGAGCCCGGCCTCGTCAGTAAGCTGTTCCGGCAACCCGGCGAGGTTGGTGTGGAAGTAGAAGATCTCTTCGCTGCCAAGCTTGCCGTCAATTCGTGCCAGCGGTTCGTAGCTCTCGGGATCGGCATACACGTACAGGCTGCCGAATCCGTGTTCCACCTCCTGCAACAG
>NZ_JANLOH010000069.1:0-239 GCF_025466155.1 Pseudomonas sp. 13B_2.1_Bac1
TTGGTTCGGCAGGAGCATGTCGACGATGTGCCTGCCGCTGGCAAGAACCCAAACGGGGACGCGGCGGCGCCTGCGGATAAGACCGCCACTAACGGCTGCCCGGTGTCGATGGTCACGGGCGAGGAATTGCTCACTCTCACCGATGGCACGTTGGATGGAGTCTTGCCGTTTGAGTGGCGCCGCTTGTACCGCACCAGTGCGGTGGAAATGGATGGCGGGTTGGGGTTTGGCTGGAGTCA
>NZ_JANLOH010000024.1:0-234 GCF_025466155.1 Pseudomonas sp. 13B_2.1_Bac1
CACGCTCTGGTGTGCACCCGTTCCATCCACCCTGGCCAGTGGTATATAGCTGTCCTCTTCGTAGATATAGAGGCTGGTCTGGCTGTGCCGATGTTCCTGGAGCAGGCGCAAACCTTCCCAGTCGAAGCGGGTTTCGCCCAAGGGATAGCCGTGGCTGTCGTGTTCGGTTTTGACGATACGTCGGCCGAGCGGATCGTAGGTCATTTTCACGACCGTTTCTCGCCCGTCTTTCTG
>NZ_JANLOH010000065.1:0-227 GCF_025466155.1 Pseudomonas sp. 13B_2.1_Bac1
GGTCGCATCGTGGCGGTGGACTACCAGATCCAACGCGCCAAGGGCCATGGCCCTTTCGAGTGGATGACCGAGCACAACGTTGTTTCCTACGCCTATGACGACCTGGGACGACTGGTCTCGGCGACCAATGCCGTCGGCGAACGCGAGGTTTATCGGTACGACGATCAGCACGTCATTCTTGAGCGGCAGTTGGCCGGTGGCGCGAGTTTTTTCTGGGCGTGGGAACG
>NZ_JANLOH010000090.1:0-220 GCF_025466155.1 Pseudomonas sp. 13B_2.1_Bac1
TGAACTGGTCAAGTAATCTTGGACACCGATTAAGGTTTCACGCCACCAGCTTCTCCCTGGCGACTGGTGACCGATAGTCGTTGTAGCTATGCGGCCTGGTGATGTTGTAGCGCGATACATAGCGCTGCACATCCGCTCGGGCCTCATGTTCCGACCCGTAGCCTGCTTCTGGCACCCACTCTGATTTCAAACTTCCAAAGAAACGCTCCATCGGAGCGTT